>JANQOC010000033.1 GCA_028279265.1 Hyphomicrobiales bacterium | reverse complement strand
TCCCTTCTCTATAACTGAGATGGGGCGTTTAATATAATATCAGGGCTAGGAATGACCCGAACGACTGAAATCCTCGTTGAATCCGAGATTGATGCAGACATCGACCGCGTCTGGCGCGTGCTCGGAGATACCAACCGGCTTAATGAGATCATGGGCGATTGGATGCCATATCAGGTTACGGAAACTGTCGGTCCGGACAATGTCGTCATTCGCCAGGCTCACGGAAAACTTGGTCCCTTTAATATGAAATGGCGCGAGGGATTCGGGGAATGGATAGAGCCCCGTTATATGAGCCAGCTCAGGGAATTTGAGAACGGTACTCTTCAAACACTGGGCATGGAAGCTCGCCTTTCCGAGCAAAACAGCAAAACCCGGGTCAACTACAAGTTTACAGTTTCCTGGCAGTCCTGGTTCGGCGGTCTTCTCAATCTGATAGGGATTTACAACAGGATTGCAAAAAAGCTGGTCCGGACAGTCGAAAGTAATGTTCCCGAGGCAGTGCACGCGCCAGTGCAGAATGATGCTGTAAAGCAAAGCCATTTAACGCCGGCCACCAGGCAGCGATTGCACACCCTCCTTGAAACAATTGAAAAAGGCGCTTACGGACATGGTCTCACTGAAAGACTTGGGAACTATCTGGATACGGCGTTGGCTGTGGATCTCAAGAAAATGCGGCCATTGGCGATAGCGCGGAATTGGAACGTCTCCCGCCATGATCTGGTTGAGCTCTTTGTCGAAGCCCAGCGTCAGGGGATACTTTCCATGCGCTGGGAAGTCCAGTGTCCGCGATGTCGGGGCACGGACCAGCCCGCCCAGAAACTCTATGAATTGCCCCGGGGTATCCACTGTGAGTCCTGTAACATTGATTATGAACGGGACTTCTCCAACAATGTGGAACTCGTGTTCAGCCCGGCCACCTGGTTGCGACCCCTTCCCGACGGTGATTTTTGCCTCATGGGACCGGCCTCGACCCCACATGTCAAGGTTCAACGCCGGCTTGAACCCAATGAAACCCGGGTTGAGACCCTCGAACTCCCGCCCGGGCGTTATCGGCTGCGTACCGTCGAGGCCGGTGCCCAAGTCGATATTGAATATGATGGATCGGATTTTCCGGATGTTGTTGTCAGCGATGACGACGTGGAGTCCCGGGAACCGCAACAGCCGGGCCAAATTACATTTCATAATCTGGGCGACACGCCCCGATCTATCGTAATAGAGGATCGATCAGATGATGCCGACTCCCTGAATGGATCGGTCGTCATTTCCATGCAGGCGTTCCGGGAACTTTGTCCGGAGCAGCTTCTGCGGCCCGGTGATGAGGTCGCCATCGATCACGTCACCATCATTTTTACCGACCTCAAGGGTTCAACGTCATTATATAAGCGCGTCGGCGACACAACGGCCTACGGCCTTGTCCGGGATCATTTTGAATTCCTGGCGGAGAAAATCCGCAGGCATCACGGAGCCCTGATCAAAACCATGGGCGACGCGGTGATGGCCGTATTTTCCGATCCCCGTAATGCCATGGACGCGGCCGTTGAAATCCAGCAGGAAGTAACCGCGTTGAAATCCGGGTCTGCAGAAGACGATCTGACACTTAAACTCGGTATGCATCGTGGCCCCTGTATTGCCATAACGACCAGTGGGTTCCTCGATTATTTTGGGACCACGGTGAACCTGGCGGCGCGCCTGCAGGAAGAAAGCCGGGGACAAGATATCATTATCTCAAAAGAGATTGCAGAGGATTTGAGCGAAACCCATGCGCAACTGATTGCCGGGCTGGAGGCGGAGCAAACCGTGCCGCGGGGCATTGATTTGCCCCAGACTTATTTCAGAATTTATCCCTCTGAGCGGTCCGCGCAGGTGCCTGCGGGTCCGCGCGACTGATGCGGACAGTCCAGTTTAAGTCCAAAAATATGGTAAAGTTTGTGAAAGTCCGGCATGGGGTCCGTCCACGGGCCGGAATGATTAAAACATATTCTCAGGTTCAAGTTTATGAAATTCATCCACATTACCGATCCCCATCTTGTTGCCCCCGGAGAACTACTTTGGGGCAATCACACGACGGATCGCATGGAACATTGTCTAAACGATATCGTCGGCGGACATAGTGATGCGGCGTTCTGCGTCCTCACCGGCGACATAACAGATAATGGCAGTGAAGCGGCTTATGAATGGATGGCAGACCGGTTGCAATCCTTTCCCATCCGGACGTTCCTAATGCTGGGGAACCATGATGACCGCCTGGTGTTTCTCAGGCATTTCCCCGGCACCGCCACCGATAATAATGGATTTGTGCAGCAGGTCTTTCGAACAGACTCGGCTATTTTTCTGTTCCTGGATACGTTGAAAAACAGCGATGTTTCAGAGGGGCAGTATTGTGACGAGCGTCATGACTGGCTGCGACGGCAACTCTCCGAGGCCGGTGACATGCCCGTCTACATCTTCATGCATCATCCGCCGTTCGATGTCGGCATGGCCAATATGGATCGAATCAAGCTCGAAGAACCGGAACTGTTTGCGGAAACGATCCTTACCGGGGAAAACGTTCAGCACATTTTCTTTGGTCACATTCATCGGGCCGCCTTTGTAAAATGGCAGGGCATATCCTGCTCGAGTTTGCCCGGCATCAATCACCAGGTGCCACTTATACGCGAGCGCGTGGGATCGGTTTACAGCCGCGAACCGGCCATGTACGGGATTGTTCGGATTGAAGATGAGCAGATGACCATTCACCATGATGCATTCCTGGATAGGGCACCGATTCCCGGGACATGATTTGCATATTGCGTCGGTTCGGCGGGGTTACTAGTATTCGTGGATAATGGTGGACTTACAAAGAAGACTGGCGGCAATTGTTCTCGCCGATGTGGTGAATTATTCCGGCATGATGAGCGCCGACGAAACGAGTACATTGCGGGCATTGCAAAAGCATCGGTCGGAATTGATCGATCCCCTCGTTGCCCGGCATTTTGGCCGTATCGTCAAAAGTATGGGGGATGGGTTGCTTGTCGAATTTTCTTCGGTTCTCGAGGCCGTGAGCTGTTCGGTCGCCGTCCAGCTCGGAATGGAAGAGCGAAATCAGGAAACCGATTCACAACCTTCGTTTAAGCTTCGCATTGGAATCCATCTCGGCGACATTATCGTGGAAGATGAAGATATTTTTGGTGAGGGCGTCAACATTGCAGCCCGCATTGAAACCGCCGCAGAGCCCGGTGGCATTGCACTATCGGACGACGCGTACAGGCAGGTACGCGATCGCACGGATGTCGTCTGGCGTGAAGAGGGTGAGCAGTTATTCAAGAATATTCCGAGACCGGTAAAAATCTGGAAGTGGGATCCCGCGGCAGCCGTTACACGCGATGTGCCGGACACGGCTACGAGCAATCCCATCGATGATGTCGCCACCTCCATTGCTGTATTGCCCTTCAATAATATGTCTGCGGATACTGAACAGTCCTACTTTGCCGATGGCATCACCGAAGATATCATCACGGAACTGTCCAGGCTCCCGAACCTGTTGGTTATTTCCAGAAATACGACTTTTACTTACAAGGATCGCGCTGTTGATGCGAAGTCGGTTTGCGCAGAACTCGGTGTTCGCAGCCTGCTGGAAGGCAGCGTGCGCAAAGCCGGTGGCAAGGTTCGCATATCTGCTCAGCTCATCGATGGGGCAACTGGGGCACATTTGTGGGCCGAGCGCTATGATCGTGACCTCGATGATATTTTTGAAGTCCAGGATGACGTCACGCAACGCATTGTTGCCGCCCTGGAGTACAAACTGACTTCGGATATCCACACGCGGTGGACCCTCCCTGAAACCCGTAACGCGGAAGCCTACGATTATATGCTGCGGGGGCGGGAGCAGTACAAGCTCTTCACGGTGGAAGGAAATGCAAAAGCTCAGAGTTATTTCAAGCAGGCTATAGAACTGGATCAGGATTATGCTGCCGCCTATGCCGGGTTGGCGGAAACGTACCGGCATGACTGGTTTATGGGAAATTCTACGGCACTTGAACACGCCCTGCAGTTTGCAGAAAAAGCGGGGTCCATCGATCCTTCATTACCCCTTGTCCAGGAAGCGTTGGGCAATGTTTATCTTTTTCTCAGGCAACATGACAAAGCCCTTACGGCGGCCGAGTACTGGGTCGAAATCGAGCCGGGAAATGCCGATGCCCATGCGAATCTGGCGGGCACCTATCATTTCAGCGGCGCCCATCGTAGGGCTTTGCCGCATATTGCAAAAGCAATGCGGTTCAATCCGTTTTATCCCTTCTATTACATGCTCTACCGCGGTCAATCCCTGTTGGCTCTGGAATCTTTCGAAGAGGCGTTTTTGGCGATCAAAAGGGCAACGGCGCACAATCCCGAGGCTTTGCCGGCTTTTGTTTACCTGGCTGCATGTGCCGGTCTACTGGGAAGGGCGGACGAAGCCCGGCAGGCCTTGGATCGTGTTTTTGAAATCTATCCGGATTTTACCACCGGCTGGATCAATACCTATCTGCCCTACAAGAACGCGCCGGATACGGAGCTTCTGCTCAAAGGCCTGTCGACCGCGGGTCTGCAGGAATCATGAATTCAGTCTGCGCATCAGGCCATGGGTATTTTCTGGCGTGGTGCAAAGAATTGTCGATGGCTACCATAAATCGTAGGACACGATGTGCTCGAATGGCCGGCCACTGACCCGAAGCACACGTTCGCGATCGAGATCGTTTTCAGGCAGATCCTCGGGAATTTCACACAATTGCTCGATAAAGGCGCCCAGTCGACGTCCATGGCGGACGGCGTTTTTTGCCGCAGGGAGCCGTTCGGATTCAAATGCATTGAGAGCGGCGTTAATGTCCGTTGCGCCCTTCAGGCACTGGGAAAGAACATAGGCATCCTCCGCCGCTTTCAGTACTCCGGTCCCCACATGCGGTCGGACGACAAACGCCGCATCGCCGATAAGGGCCACGCGATCGAAAGCTATTTGGTCGCTGTCGACATCATAGATCGGCTGAACCATGGTCGCATGGGCCTTGAACACGGCTTCCCGGAACAGTGGCGGCAGATGCCGCTTCGCCAGTTTCTTTAACCCGGTGACATGGGTGTCCCTGAGAAGGGGAGGCGGGATCGAATAATCGTGCGTTTTGCCGTCGGCATCGGTCAGGAGGTCGGTCAGATCAGCTTCGGACAGCGGCGCGTACCAGAGATAGTTGTAGCGGCGTTTGCCGGGAGCGGTTGTCCCTTGCTCCCCGGCCATGGGATAGCCGATCAGTTGTCCGAAACGCGGAAACAGGAAGGCATAGCGATGGAAAATCTCCGTTTGGAAATCATTTGAGAGATCCTGCTCGTGACTGACACCGCGCCAGGCCACATAACCAGCATAGTGTGGCGTGATGTCGGGAGCCACAGAAGCCCGGATGGCTGAGAGAAATCCATCGGCACCGATCAGCAAATCGGATTTGAAGGTGCGCCCGTCCCCTGTTTCGATCTCGACCGTGTCGGATGAACGGGTGAATCTCGAAAACTCACTGCCCGAATGATGATTGTCCGTGGGAAATGCATCGAACATCGGCTGAAAGACCCGGTTCCAGGCCCCGAGTTGCTGGCGGAATTCATGGCAGCCGAAAATGTTTCCGTTTTCGTCAAAGCCATCACGGCCGTTCACGAAAATCCCGACGGCATCCGTTGCGGTGACACCGGCTTTTGCGATCAGTTCTTCCAGCTCCAGATGCCTGGCGATGCCTGTACCGCGCGAGGCCAGGTCATTGCGGGCCCGTTCCAGAATATCCACCTCCCAGCCTATGGCCCGGAGATAGGTTCCGGCAAACAGACCGCCAATCGAGCCGCCGACAATAGTCGCGTGGGGCATGAGACGTCTATTTTATCGCCTGGGGATTGATGGGCGATCCGACGGCGCGGGTAATGGGCAGGGGCGGGGCAACGAACATGAACTCGTATACCCGGTCTTCGGCACAGTCGGCCGCCAGATCCTTTAGATAGAAAATCTCGCCCATGGTGATGCCGGTCATCGGAATAACGATCCAGTGCCAGGGCTGGAACACGTCATCGGTTTCATTGGGAATAACCTCGCATCCCCAGGTGTCGGCACAGATCGCCGCAATCTTCTTTTCGTACATCCATTCACATGTATGGAACGAAACCCCGGGTGCATTGCCGCCGGCATAGCCGCCCCATTCGCCTTCGGCCAGGCAGCGTTCCATATGCCCGGTGCGATAAATGACAAAGTCTCCCTGTTTGATCTCCACACCCTGGTCCTTGGCACATTGGTCGAGATCATCCGCATCGATGGCAGTTCCGTCCTCCAGGGAGGCAACACCTGCCCAGCGGGCGATATCCAGGAGAACGCCGCGCCCGACCATCTTGTCCCGCATTTTATGTATCGCATTTTTCTCCGCCCCCTTGGAGCCGACCATCATCGCGTCGTAACCGTTCCACATCTTGCCCTGGTTAAAAACATGCGCCAGCGCATCCCACTGGGTTCCGCATTGCAGGGGGAGGTTGACCGCATCGTCGGCATACTGATTGGGATGTTTCTTGCCGGGGACGACCTGTTTTCCGGCCACCGCGTCCGTCCCGGTCGCCAGCATCGTGTGAATGGGATTCCAGCGTCCTCCGAACAATCCGCTTTGCGGCCCCTGGTCATCGAAATTAAGTCCAAGGGAAAACACCTTGCCTTTATTCACCAGCTGAGCCGCCGCCTTTCGCTCCGCATCCCCGACATAGTTGATGGTCCCCCATTCGTCATCGTCACCCCATTTTCCCCAGTTCTTGCACTTCTCGCTCATCTCCATGATCAAGTCGAAGTCAAAGCGGTATTTTGGATCATCAAATCGGTGCATGGTACGCCTCCGGAGTTATTACAGGGTGGGATTGATCAGACGTTTATCTTTGCATGGGAAATGGTGCCGGTTCAATAATGGATCGACAGTCAGGCTCCCGGTAGTTCCAGGATGTCCCGGGCCTCCGGGGCCGTGGCGAGCTCCCCACCGAGATCCTCGATCAGCGCCTTTGCCTTTTGAACGAGCGCGCCATTGCTCGGTGTCAGCTTTCCTTTTGCGAGGTAGGCCGTATCCTCGAGCCCGATACGGCAATGGCCACCCAGGAGCCAGGCCTGGGCCAGCATGGGATAGGCGAACCGGCCGACGCCGAAGGCGGCCCAGGTGGCATTGGGGGGAAGCAGCGCACGCATGTAGGCCAGGGTTTCCGGTGTCGCCGCGGCGCCATAGTTCACGCCCGTCACGATCTGAAACAGGGCCGGTTGCTGCAGAACCCCTTCTTTCAGCAGGTCCTTGGCCATGGCAATGTCACCTGTGTCGAATATCTCAAGCTCCGGTTTAACGCCAGCGTCATAGATGGCTGCGGCCATCTTGCGGACATTGACCGGAGCGTTGATGACCGCCGAGTTCCCGAACCACATGGTGTTCAGGTCGAGGCTGCAGATCTCCGGCTGCAGCGCCACAACATGCTCCACGCGTTTTTCAGGGGTTTGCATGTTCGTACC
>JANQOC010000025.1 GCA_028279265.1 Hyphomicrobiales bacterium | reverse complement strand
CAGTATATGCTGGATCATTCCCTGCGTGAGCCTCAAATTCTGCAGGAATTGCGGGAAGAAACCGGGAAACTGCTTGAAGCGGACTGGCAAACCTCTCCGGAACAGACCCAGCTTATTACTTTAATTGCGCAAATATCCGGTGCGGTGCGCGTCCTGGAAATCGGAACCTTTACCGGATACACAACTCTCTGGATGGCCTTGTCGCTGCCTGAAGGCGGTCACATCGTGACGATCGAACCGAGCGAGCAATTCGCAGGCATTGCCCGGTCGTTCTGGGAGAAGGCCGGAGTTACGGATCGTATTGATCTCCGACTGTCCAACGGTGTGGAAGGATTAAAAAGGCTGCTGGAGGAAAGCAGACAAGGGACTTTTGACCTCGCCTATATCGATGCGGACAAGCCGAACTATCCGGCATATTACGAGGACTGCCATTCCCTGGTCAGGGTTGGCGGTCTTATCCTCATTGACAACGTATTTCGTTATGGACGGGTGGTCGAGGCGCCGGACCGGAAGCGATCCACACGCATTATGCGGGAATTGAACAGGCACATATATGAAGATGATCGGGTGCAGATTTCCATGGTTCCCATTGGAGACGGTCTGACCATCGCCCGCAAGATCAAGTAACTCAACGGTTGTTTTGTCCGGCAATCCTGGCCGGCGTCACTGTCAGGAATCACAGAAATAAGCTCAGCGGGCCATGCGCATTTTGAGTTCGGTCGTGCCCACGAGCCTCAAATCCGGCAAGAAGTTTTCCTTTCGCAACCGCCGGACATCGTGCTTCGTCACAGGCCCCACAAACATCAGCCGATGGGAAACACTGTAACGGGCAAGCTCTGTTCCAAAAACTTTTTGCAATACGTAAAACGTCAGATAGTGATTGTCTACGACAGCGCGAATGGGTTTTTCTGAACGACGCACGATCTGAACGAGATCCAGATCGAACAATTTGTCCCCGTTGATTGTTGAGTGACGTTCCGGTCCGTCGGAAAAAATAAAGTCGTAATTCCGGTCGGGAATTTCCCGGTATTGCACGCCGCGAAAAATTTTGTAGAAACCATCGACCTTGGGACTGTGAATGATTTCGACATGATCGCTGACATTTTCCGGAAGCACCTCGGAAGCTTTGTCATACCAGCCTTTGTGTTCTTCCATGGATGTGATCCGCCCCTTTGGCGCTCCTTCTTTTTCATTTTCCATGAGTGCGTGGGCCAGTATCACGGAGGAAAACCCGGTTCCGAGCTCCAGTATCTCCCGCGGTTTGTATTGGCGTACCTGCTCGTATAGTGTCCGGTAATCGGACATGGACGCCCCGGTGACATCGGAAACCTTCTTGTAATCCTCGATGGCCTGCCAGAGATGCGGTGTCGAGCGCAGGAACTGTTCTGCTTTTCTGTTGCGCGCTGCCACACGCCGTTCAATTATTCGTGCGCGAATGCGGGTGAAGGGGTCCAGTCCTTTGGTGCTGAGGGGTGGTAGTGGGCTCACCGGTGATCCTTTCAAACTTTCTCAGAAGACCGGAAACGACTATGCTCCGCCATGACCGGATTACAAGTTAAATTTAGGGCATAAGCGGGAACAGTTTAGAGCTGTGATCAGCATGTTGCGGGAATAGGGTGAGTTTATCTCCGGTGAGAGTTCAATGTCCGGCCTTAGGGGAAGACTGTGGTTTCACGAATATAAGGGGGGATCACAAGCTGGGACCAGGGTGTGGCAGGCAACGATCACAAGGTCGTCCGACGTGAGGAAAAGAATTTCACCCTTAAGTGATTGAATGACTTGCGAATTTGACGGTAAACTGCACCTTATGAGAGCCAAAACTCTTGAGATCGTGTAAGGTCGAATAACAGGGGTGTTCAAAATGGCGAGGTCGGTTAGATTGCGACCGGAACCTATAACTTTTTACCCCGGTGTCCTTGAACAAAAACATTGGAATTTTTGAGAGCCGACCAATGGATAACAATATTTTCAGCTTCATCCTACGCTATTCCAAGCGTCAGCAAATCCTGATAACCGTCATTACGGTCCTCTCATTTCCATTTCTGTTCTACTCCCTGGAACTGCCGAAAATTATCGTCAATGACGCGCTCGGCGGATTGAACTTTCCGCGCACCTATTTCGGCATAGAATTCAGTCAGCAGGCCTATCTCCTGGCGCTCTGCGTTATTCTTTTCTTTCTGCTCATCGCTAACGGCCTGTTCCTGATGAGCCTGAACACGTTCAAGAACAAGAGCTCGGAACGCATGTTGCGCCGGCTTCGTTACATGCTTTATCAGCGTATTCTCCGATTCCCGGTTTCGCGTTTTCAGCGCGTGTCTCAGGGAGAACTTTCCGCAATGGTCGCCGCGGAAACGGAACTCATCCGGGAGTTTATTTCCGATGCATTTGCCCTGCCGCTGTTCCAGGGGGGGACTTTGCTCACCGTCCTGTTTTTCATGTTCAAGGAGGATCCCATACTGGGACTGGCGGCCGTATCCCTGATCCCCCTGCAGGCCTACATTATTCCAAAGCTCCAGAAGCGTATCAACCTCATGGGGCGAACGAGGGTCAAGCGCGCGCGGGCCATGTCAGGACGCATTAGTGAAACCGTTTCGGGGATCCGGGATGTCCGAAGCAATAATGTCTTCACCTATTCCCTGTCGGATTTCAGCAAGCATCTGCAGGGACTGTTTCTGATACGTTATGAAATTTTCAAATTGAAATTTTTTATGAAGTTCCTGAATACTTTTATGCTGCGTTTGACACCGCTGCTGTTTTATTCCGTTGGGGGTATTCTGATCCTCCAGGGGCGGCTGACGATCGGGGCCCTTGTGGCCGTGCTCGCGGCCTATAACAACCTGACCAATCCGTGGAAAGAGCTCCTGCGTTACTATCAGCGCTGGGGGGATGCACAGATCAAATACCAAACCCTTGTTTCTGCGTTTGATATCCCCAACCTCATGGATGAAAAAGCGCTGGAGCCCGATGAAAACAAGATCGTTCCCCTGAATCAGCCGATTTCCTTCCAGGACGTCACTGTGGTTGATGATGACGGTATACGCGCCCTTGAAGACATTTCATTCTCTATCAAGAGCGGCGGCCATTTGGCCCTTGTCGCGGATGCCACGACCAGGGATGCGCTGGCTAATTGTCTGACCCAGAGTATTCGACCGAATTCAGGAAATATTCTTGTTGGCGAGACAAATCTAAATCGTATACCCCTCGCGGTCCTGGGCTCACGCATCGGTTATGCCGGATCGGATTCCTATATATTTGAGGGAACCATCGAATATAACTCGGTGTTTGGCATACTGCACAACGTCCCCAGCGACCGCACATCCGAGGCTTACGATTTTAGTGAAGCATCGGATTCGGGAAACTCGCCCTACGATCCCGATGCCGACTGGAAGGATCTGTCCACGGGCCGGTTCAGCAATTATGACGAACTGAAGCAATGGTGGGCACAGGTCGTTCACGCCCTGGATTTCGAAGAGCTCCTATTTCAGCGCGCCCTGACATCGCCCGTGGATCCGGAACTGTTTCCGGATCTGCCGGACAAGATCGTCGCGGCTAGAAAGGAAATCGTAAAAATTATCCAGTCCGATGAGGAACTCAGCCAGCTCATTCACCCTTATGAATTTGATCGGTACAACCCCAACGCGTCTATCGGCGCCAACATATTGTTTGCCGAACCCAAAACCGAGGAGTTCGACTATTCACATCTCGGGGACAATGCCCTTGTTCGCTCCGTCCTGCATGAGGTTGGCCTGGATACCAAGTTTGTCGACATTGGTTTCCAGCTTGCCCGCCAGGTCAACGAATTGTTCAACGATCCGGAAGCCGATCCGGGATTGTTGCAGAATTTCAGTTTCATCGATGTCAATACGCTGGCGGAACTGCAACAAATTCTGACCAAGACGGACAATCCCGGCGATCTAAAATTTGATAAGAAGACGCAAAAAACCCTGATTTCAATGACCATGCAACTGATTGCGGCGCGTCACCGTCTCGGCTTTATTACGGAAGAAATCCAGGAGCAGGTACTGGCTGCACGCAAACTGTTCCACGAGCGGGCAAGTGAGGAACAGAAGGCGAGTCTTGCCATATTCGATCCCGATGCCTTCAACGAAAAGCTGTCCCTCGGTTACAATCTGATCATGGGGCGTATCTCCCGGGAACGGGTGAATGCGGAACAGCGTGTGTTTGAGTTCGTAAATGCCGAACTGAAACGCCTGGATCTCTATCAAGATGTCGTCTTCGCCGGTACGTCGGTTGAGGTCGGCATCGGCGGTCAGCGAATTCCGGTGGCGGCGCGGCAGAAACTGGCTGTGGCCCGCTGTCTCATGAAACGGCCGGATATCCTGGTGATTAACGAGGCTCTAAATGCGCTTGATAAGGAGTCTACTGAGAAGATCCGGCAAAATATCATCAAGCTACTGCCGGATCTGACCCTGATCTGGATCAACGGTGAAGTCCCGGAAGTCCACGACAATTTCGATGAAATCCTCGTCCTCAAGAATGGCCGGATCGAGCGGCGCATTTCTCCCCAGGGGGAAGAGATTATGGAGGAAAAAGAGCTTGTCGAGGAGGTGGACGAAACCAGCGCCGACATCACATCGGAATATCTCGCCCTCACCCGGGTGCCCCTGTTCCGCGACGTGCGACCCGTCAATTTGAAGCTTCTGGCCTTCGGATCGAGACGTGTGAAGTTTGATCCCGGGGAATATCTCGTCCGCCAGGGAGAAGAGGGGCAAACGGCGTTCTTGATTCTGTCCGGCGATGTGGACGTTCTGTCTGTTGCCGAGACGGAAAATGAAACCATTATCGGGCAGCTCGGAAGAAACGATCTCCTGGGGGAAACATCGCTTCTGGCCACTGTACCACGAACCGCCAGTTGTCGGGCAGCCAGCCGTGTTGAAGCTCTGGAAATTGAGAAAGATGTCTTCCTGCAACTCATCGAGAGCGACTCCAAGGTTGCTGCCAATGTGGCGCGGCGGGCCAGCGGTTATCTGGCCCAGACCCTGGAACGCCTCCATAACGCGGCTTAGGGACGGGAACATATTGGTCGACCGTTGGCCATGAAGTGAGGGTTGTTGTTTTCGAAGGACCAGGCAATCTGACGAGTTATAAGTGTCTCAGGAACTGAACTAGAAAGAAATTTCACAACCAGCATGGATGTAAAAGATAGGTGGGCGGTGTGGCCCGAGGCGTTCGGTTCAGATCTCGAACCCGGCTTCCAGAAAATGAAAGATGTGCTGGATGGGCTGACGGTCTATTACCAGAATCCGTTCATTTACGACATTCGTAATACGGTCCTGAGTTTTCCCGACTCAAATCTCGATGTGGCGCTGAACAAGAAGCAGACGGCGTGTAAAAAATGGCTGGTGGATGAACTCTACCGGGCTGCCGGTCCGCGCATCAAGCGTATTCATGTTCTTGCCGGGTGGTATGGGGTACTGGCGGCCTTTCTCCTGAATGATCCACGTTTCAAGATCAAGAAGATTACGAGTATCGATCGGGATCCCGGCTGCCGGGAAATTGCCCTTTCTCTCAATCGCACCCAGGTCGAGAAGGGGCGGTTCGATTTCAAACTCGCCGATATCCATGAACTTGACTACAAGGCGCGAAAGAAAAATAAGAAGAAACTTCCGCATCTGATCGTCAATACGAGCTGTGAACATTTGCACGATTTCGCGGCTTGGTTTGCGACGATCCCCAAAGGCATGACCGTTGCTCTGCAATCCAACAATTACTTTGAAATTCCCGAGCACGTTAATTCGGTAAACTCCCTGCAGCA
>JANQOC010000024.1 GCA_028279265.1 Hyphomicrobiales bacterium | reverse complement strand
GAAACGCCCATTTCCTCACTTCCGCGCCAGGCAACCGGCCGGACATACCCATCTTTGATGTTCTGGATTTTTACAAGTTCCCGGCAGGCCTTGTTGATTTCCTCCACGGAATAGGGAATCTCAAAATCGAGCATTCCGGCGGAATCATGCAGGCGTTGCGAATGCTCCTGGAGCTTGAAAATCTCCCCCTCATAGACGGCTTCACCCTCGAACACCGAACTGGCGTAATGCAGCGCATGGGATAAGACATGCAGTTTCGCCTCCGCCCAGGGGACGTATTCGCCGTTATACCAAATAACGCCTTCTCGATTGTCGTAGGGAGCACCCGCCATGACCTGTTCCTCCAGTTTCCTCCAGTCAAACCGGACCGAGCGGTGAATCATTGATGCCGGAGTGAAATATCAAAAAAAACGTGAAACCTGAGTTTCCAGCTTAGTTTCAGCGGCGAAATCAACGATCAATTGGGTCCATTCTGACTTTATGTCACTAATCATTTGCACTTTTCACGCTTCAGCTGTATCAATCTGATAAAAATATGTCAACAAGGCTGACGTAATTTAATTTGGAGGTCCGACGTGGGTGAACCGTCCGGGATCAAATCCGCGAACAACGCGAACAAGAAGTCAACGCGTTCAGCGCCGAATGATATCGATTCCCTGATGCCCGTCATCGAGCTGCTTTTTTTTGCCTACCGGGACTTTGTTTCGGAGCCTGATGAAATTCTGCATGCTTTTGGATTTGGCCGGGCCCATCATCGGGTTCTGCATTTTGTCAATCGCCAGCCCGGATTGCGCGTTGCCGATCTTCTCGACATTTTAAAAATTACCAAGCAAAGTCTTGCGCGCGTCCTCAAGCAATTGGTGGAAGAAGGATTTATCGAACAGCATGCCGGCAGCCGGGACCGGCGGGAAAGACACCTCTTTGTGACGGATAAAGGAGCAAAGCTGGCACAGGATCTGTCAAAGCCGCAATTGAAGAGGATTGCAGAAGCCCTGGAAAAAATTGATGAAGAACATCGTGAAGCGATCAAATATTTCCTGTACAGTATGATCACCAATGACGATAAGATCGATGTTTCAAAATTGCTGGGAACGCCGCTAGTTTATACGAGGAGTTAGATATGGCCGTCAGTGAGATTTCCGCACACGCGCAACTCTGCAATGCAATTTCTGATGAAGCCTCTCACATTCTCGTAATTGATGACGACAGCCGCATCCGCGGCCTCATTGGAAAATACCTGGTGGAAAACGGCTTTCGAGTGACGCTGGCGGAGAGCTCCGATGTTGCGCGAGCGGCCATGCGCGGTCTCATTTTCGACCTCCTCGTGCTCGACGTGACCATGCCCGGAGATGACGGCATTGTTCTCGCGAAAGAGATTCGCCAGTCATCGGATATTCCGATCATTATGCTGACGGCGCGTTCAGAACCGGAAGAGCGTATCAAGGGACTGGAAACCGGCGTCGATGATTATGTTCCCAAACCCTGTGAACCCCGCGAACTGCTTCTCAGAATTAACAATGTCCTCAGGCGTGCCGAACTCAAAAATGATGAGGCCGGTGAATTGCAGATGGGCAGCTTCGTTTTTCATATTGCCCGCGGCGAATTGAAGAAAGAAGGGAAAAGCGTAAAACTGACAGAAAGGGAACGCGACCTCCTTCGGCTTTTTGCCCAGCGACCGGGTTCTCCAATCCCCCGCCATGAATTGGCCACTTCCGGCGCCAATGGCAGTGAACGTGCCGTTGATGTGCAGATCAACCGGTTGCGAAGAAAACTTGAGGCCGACCCCTCAAATCCCGTGTACCTGCAGACAGTCCGCGGCAAGGGGTATATATTACACGCCGAATAGCGTAAAAAAATTCGGAATTGGGAAGAGACCGTTACTGCAGAACTTGAACGACAAGTCTCAAGCGAAGTAACCTGAATATTCCATGGCCCTACTCGACGAAAGCTCTGCGAAGTACAAATATCTGAAAGCACCGCTGAACGGATTGCTTCTCTCTTTGCGTCGTTTTCTCAAACTCATCGATACGGCGATTGCGAAACTTACATCTTTCCTGCCCAAGGGGCTCTATGCCCGCGCGCTGTTGATCATCATTCTTCCCATTGTAATCCTTGAATCCGTGGTGACCTTCGTTTTCATGGAACGGCACTGGGAAACCGTGACCCAGAGATTGTCGCGCGCAACCAGCAAGGATGTCGCCCTTCTGATTTCGATGTATGAATTTCTCCCCAAAAGGGCGGAAAATCGCGAAGTCATCGTTAATATGGCCAAAGATACACTTGGTCTCACCGTACAAATATTACCGCCCGGAGATTTGCCGCCACCACGGTCCAAGCCTTTTTTCGATCTCCTGGATCGGACCCTGTCCAGGGAACTGAGCAATCTTATCAAAAAACCGTTTTGGATAGATACAGTCGCGCGCGCCCGGTTCATTGAGATTCAGGTCAAACTGGATAGCGCCGTGTTTCGGGTCATCGCCCGCCGAAGTCAGACCTATGCATCCAATTCCCACATATTCCTGCTATGGATGATAGGGACATCCCTCGTACTCCTGACCGTTGCCATCCTGTTTTTGCGAAACCAGATCAAACCCATTCTGAACCTGGCGGAAGTCCTGGACCGGTTTGGAATGGGTCAGGCGGTACCCGCAAATTTCAAACCCAGTGGCGCCAAGGAAGTTCGAACCGCCGCCGGTGCTTTTATCAAAATGAGCGACCGGATTGAACGTCATGTGGATCAGCGCACAACGATGCTCGCCGGTGTCAGCCATGATCTTCGAACCATCCTGACGCGATTTAAGTTTCAGTTGGCGATGCTCGGCGATAAACCGGAAATCGACGCCATGAGGTCCGACGTCAACGAAATGCAGCATATGCTCGAAGATTACCTGGCATTTGCAAAGGGGGATAGCGGCGAAGCAACCGTTGAAGCCGATATCACGGAACTCGTCGACGAGATCTGTTCCGAATTCGAGCTGACCGGGAAACAGTTTGATGTGTCGACCCCCTCGGAAAATGTCTATGCCTTTGTCAGGCGACAGTCTTTCAAACGGGCATTGACCAATCTTGTCAGTAACGCCACCCGATTTGGCGAAAAGATCGCTATCAAAACCAGTGTCCGGGATGGCCGCCTGACGATCGAAGTCGAAGATGACGGACCCGGGATTGCCGAAGAAGACAGAGAAGAGGTGTTCCGCCCGTTTTACCGGCTCGACTCGCCGCTGAATCAGAACAAGGGGAACTCGGGGCTGGGTTTGGCGATCGCGCGGGATATTGTCCGCAATCATGGCGGAGATATCACCCTGGAGGTGAGCGACTTAGGCGGACTCCGCGCCCGCCTGTCCATACCTCAAGTCTCCAATAGGGATTCAAGACAGCAGGACTTCTAAGCCCAGAGGGGCTCTTCAGAAGAGCCGTGCACCCTTAGGAACCTTTAAATCGGGGGAAAACAGCACAACCTCCCCGGCATCATCGGG
>JANQOC010000761.1 GCA_028279265.1 Hyphomicrobiales bacterium | reverse complement strand
CGTCCCGCAATCCGGCCCCATAACCAACAGTCCCAGTTCCCGGGCTTCTTCCTTGAGGGAAATCTCTTCGCTCACAGGCACATTGTCGCTGAAAATCATCACGTTGAGACCACGGCGCAGGGCTTTGCGGGCTTCGGATCCCGCATAGTCCCCGGCAACGGAAATCAGGGCCAGATTAGTCCCGGGGTTCTGGGCTACCGCCGTTCTGATGGTGCGCGGATTGAAGTCCTGGGACTCACCCGCCGCATCCTTGGGCTGGTCCAGTTCGCTGATAGCTATCTCGAGGGCCTGTTCCGCAGACTCCTGGTCGGCGGCAGCGATGGCAATTACCAGGTCGCCGGGGGCAGCTTCCTGCCCTGCATCGGCAAGCACGCCTGCATCGTCCATGATCTGGTGATTTGCCGGTGTTCCCATCATCAGCCCGGCCTCGATGACGCCGTCGACGTTTTTCAACCGGCTCGAGATTTTCATCAGGGCAACGGAATCCATATACGATCCCTTGCGAACCTGGTTGAGAACGAACCTGCTCATGCCACACCTATTTTCTCGGCAAAGGCGAATAGGGCCTGCTCGAAACATTTCAACGGCGCCCGCACAACCCCGGCGCCGACCTGACCGACCCCGGGTTCCTTGTGGGCGATTCCTGTATTGATGGTCGGGGCCAGGCCGGTCTCCACAACCCGCCTGATATCGATCCCCGTCGGCACGCCCTGATAATCCATGGCCGGGATCGCCCATTCCGGATTTTCGGAAACCGTTATTTCAGCCATTGTGCGGGTGAAGTTCAGCGCTTCGGATGCCGGGCCGGCCCCGACAAATCCGGCAACGGCCGGACTTGCGGCCATGGCGAAACCGCCAAGCCCGATGGTTTCGATAATCGTCGAGTCGCCCATGTCCGGGTTGGCGTCTTTTTCGGAATAGCCGGGAAAGTAAAGTCCCTCGGGCATTTCCACCGGTGCTGTAAACCACCGGTCGCCGGTACCCGACACGCGAATGCCGAAATCGGTGCCGTTTCGCGCCATTGCGGTTACCACCGTCGACTTGTCGATATTGCGGACCGGATCCATGATTGCCTTGCCCATGGCCATGGCTACGTTAAGGAAAAACTGATCATTACCTCCGATAAACGCCAGAATATCGGCGAGATCCCCGGGATTGTCCGTCGTACGCGCCAGATGCGGCGCCAGTTCGCGCAGGATGAGCCCCGAGCACGCGACATTCCGCTGATGCATTTCATCGCCCATTGTCAGGCCGCGGCCGACTAGGGATTTGAGCGGTATCCCGTCTGCGGCCCGGATGGCACGACCAAGCGCCGGTCCGAGAACATCGCGGATCCATTTCAGTCGATCGCGAACTTCTTCATCGTTGCCGCCAAAGCGCATGACCTTGCCGAGGCCCTCATTGATGGCGCAGTAAGCGCGATTGCCGAAGGCTTTGTTTTCGACAACCATCAGCGGCTGGCTGATCGTCGTCATACCGGTCATCGGCCCCACGCAATCAAAATCATGGTTAGGCGCAAACTCAAAGAAACCTTTGGAGGCCGCTTCTTCCGCCTGCTCGAGATTTTCGGCCCATCCTTCAAACACGGCAATTCCGGTAACCGCGCCGCGCATGGGACCGCACATATCCGCCCAGTCGAGGGGCGGACCCGCATGCAGGATCAACCGGTCCCCAAGCCCGTCGACCGCCTCTTTCGCAGGAATGACATCCACCAGTTGCGGATCCCCCCGCAACATACGATCGACGGCTGTTTCATTTGCATTCGCTATGGTCATTTTTAATTTTTGCTTTTGTTGTGTTCGTTGCCGGACGGCGTGTTCATTGACACTCTCGGGTCTTTGGCCGACCGCCCCGTTTAATCCTCAAGTTTTGACAACAGCCGTGCCAGTTTCACGTCGCCGCCGGCAGGAGGAGCCCAGTCCACATGGACGACTTTCACCCCCTGATCCCTCAGGTCCCCGGCGAACTGCACAAGTCCGACATTGACCACACGCACCTCCGAATCCAGAAGCTTTAAATTGGCTGAAGGTTTCCTATCCTTAGATCCGCTCATAATTCCCAGTCCGTATTGCCCGACCGTAAATCCTCAGGCGTCATTATAGATTTCGTAGGCCGCGTCCAGTCCCGCATTCACGGGCGCTGCGAAGCCATTCCGCCGCAATACCGCTTCCAGTGAGATCAGGCAGCGCAGTATGTTGGCCTTTCGACATACGTACCCCATTGTTCCCAGTCGCCAGATTTTTCCGTGCAGGGGGCCGAAGCTCGTACCGATTTCGATACCGAAATCTTCGAGCATTTCCGAGCGCACTTTTTCCCCGTCACTGATTTGCGACGGAATGTACACGCCGGTAACGCTGTGCATGCGATGTTGAACATCCCCGAAAAGTTCAAGTCCCATGGCCTCGAGGCCGGCGCGCAAGGCCCGGCTCGACAGCGCGTGGCGGGCGATCCCCTGGTCAATGCCTTCCGCCAGCACGACGCGCGCGCATTCATGGGCGGCATACAGCATGGAAGTCGATTCCGTATGGTGATTGAGCCGCTTGGGACTCCAGTAATCCATGAGCATGGGCAGGTCGAAATAGTTGGATTGTATGATTGGCCCCGTGGCATCCACAAATCCTTCGGGTCGAATGCCGCCTTCCACATGCTTGCGGGTCAGGACCCGCTCTTCGACCCGCTCGTTAATGCTGATAGGCGACGTGCCCGGAGGTCCCGAGAGGCATTTTTGCAGTCCTGATGAAACCGCATCGATCTGCCAGCCATCGAGATCAAACGCATTGCCGCCGACCGTGGCCGTCGCATCCACATAAAGGAGCGCGCCGGTTTGCCGGCAGAGCGCACCAAGTTCGGCCAGCGGCTGGGCCATGGTTGTCGAGGTGTCGCCATGGACGACGGCCACCACATCGGGTTTGTGTTCCCGAAGTGCCTCTTCGAGCCTGTTGGCATCGAAAACCTCACCCCAGGGCACATCAATGGCCGTGACCTCACCGCCGGAGCGGCGGGCAATTTCCACCATCAGATGGCCGAACCGTCCGAACCGCGGCACCAGCACTTTGTCGCCGGGTTGTATGATCGAGGTGAGGCAGGCTTCGATACCCGATCTTGCCGTACCGTTCACCAGCAAAGTCCACTGGTTTTTCGTCCTGAATATTTCCCGGTAAAGCGTCATGATTTCGTTCATATAGCCGGTGAACTGGGGATCGAACTGGCCCAGCATGGGTTGGGACATGGCCCGCAGGACTTGCGGATAGACATCCACGGGCCCCGGCCCCATAAGCAATCGTGGTTCGGGATCCGTATGACCGATTTGATCGGTGATTTTGTTTGGACGATCATTCATGAATTTCGCTGGTTTCCTCATACAGGAAAGTAAAATTAAACGAGCCCCTTTCCGATCAGGTGGGGCTCACCTACCCGGTTAAGGATCAGTTCCAAATGTTAACCTTCTTGCCCTGAAATTACCTGGAGATCCCAGCAATACGACAAAAAATCACAGAACTATTAAGCTTCGATCTCTTATCTGTTATCTGGACAAGAACGTCCATGTGTACCATAGTCAAAATCAGAAAAACACACTTTCTGAACCTGATTATGCCTCCCTGTTGGGAGGCATTTGTTCGCACCCCCAGGGGTGTTCGCATGCGGAACGCAAACGCTCTGGACCGGCACGATAGTCTTAAAGCCTCGACGACCTATGACAACAGTAATTTCGACAACAGAGGACAGGGAATCGGCGCGCCGCATTATGCTCAGATGTGATGAACTGACCAAGTTCAGCCGCGAACCCAACGCCTATTGCCGGACTTACCTGACGCCGGAACATCGCGCCGCCGCCGACTGGCTCGCGGAAAAAATGCGCGAGACCGGGATGACCGTGCGCGAGGATTCGGTTGGCAATGTCATCGGCCGCTATGAAGGCCAAACCGAACAGGCTCGTGCCGTGATTTTGGGTTCGCATTTCGACACCGTTCCCGACGCCGGCAAATATGACGGCAATCTCGGGGTGATAACTGCAATCGAATGTGTGGCGACCTTGGCTGCCACCGGGCGACGCCTACCGTTCGCCGTCGAAGTCTATGCCTTTGCGGACGAAGAGGGAACACGCTTCACAACCGGATTTTTGACATCTTCGGCGGTTGTTGACGGCATTATAAATTTCCCGCTCCGTCATGTGGATCAGGATGGCAAGTCGGTGGCCGATGCCCTTGAGGATTACGGGCTGAGTGTGGAGAACATCAGCACGGCAAAACGCCACAGCGATGAGTTTCTGGCCTATATCGAACTGCACATCGAACAGGGACCGGTTCTTGAGGAAAATGATCTGGCCATCTGCCCGGTCACTTCCATAGCCGGACAGACGCGCCTCAGCATCACCATCGACGGTAAGGCCGGTCACGCTGGCACGGTGCCCATGCCCCTGCGCAGAGATGCCCTTACCGGTGCGGCGGAAATGATCATCGAAGTCGAGCGCGTCTGCCGGGCCGATGATCGCCTTGTGGGTACGGTGGGAACGGTAAATGTTTCCCCGGGCGCCCTGAATGTTATTCCCGGCGAGGTGGAATTCGGCATTGATATCCGCTCCGGAGATGACGCCGTGCGCCAGTCTGCCGTCGAAAGCCTGCTCGCATTTTTTCGCACCAAGGCAAAGGAGCGCGGCCTGGAAATCACGACGGAGGTGAAACAGACAACACCGGCGGTTGCCTGCGACCCCGAACTGCTGAAAATTATCGACGCCGCTTGTGCCGATGTCACGGGCCGTTCTCTGCAACTTTATTCCGGCGCCGGCCATGATGCAGCCATTATGGCGTCCCTTTGTCCGGCGGGATTGATATTTGTGAGATGTAAAGACGGCATCAGCCATCACCCGGCGGAAAGCATCAGCCTGGACGATGCCGATATGGCCTTCCGCGCCATGATGCGGACCCTGGAACGCCTCGCAGAAAGTTGGGCTCCTGTCTGAGGCGCAGCTTTTCGTCCCATGGACGTCCCAAAGTCACAATTCGGAAAAATTTTTAACTTTTATCAATTATCCGAAAGTTGGATGGAATTTTTGATCTTGTTTCCTATGTACTTACCATGCAATTCTCCGCTGCTCTTATTTCGGCCTTATGTCCCGATCCCGTCATGGTAATCCAAATCAACTCAGGACGAAGGACGACCCACCTGGAGCCGTGATTTGTTGCTGGAGCTGTACAGACTCCAATCTGCAAGTGACAGGGAAATCTTGGGAAAGTGACCGGGGCAAGCAAATGGGGAAAATAAATGGCGGAGCATAATTTGTGATTTCCTGGGACGTTCTCTCCGTATTTCTGACCGTCGTCGGAATTGATATCATTCTCTCCGGAGATAACGCCATCGTCATCGGTGCCGCTGCTTCCCGATTGCCCCCGGAAGACAGAAGACGCGCCATTAGCTATGGCATTATCGGCGCTGCCGTCCTGCGCATCTTTTTCGCGATTATCGCCTTTCAGCTTCTGAAAATCGTCGGCCTTCTACTCGCCGGTGGACTGCTGCTCCTGTGGGTCGCCTGGACCATGTGGCGGGAGTTTCAGGCCCAGGAGCACGAAACCTCTGTAGCCACGGAAACCGCGTCGGAAATCACGTCCCTCGGCCGCCGCATGGGCTGGAAGGACCGTCCTTTTCGCCAGGCCCTCACAACGATCATCGTCGCTGATGTCTCCATGTCCCTGGACAATGTGCTGGCGGTAACCGGTGCCGCCCATGACCACCTGTATATCCTGATATTCGGTCTGGCGCTTTCAGTGCTGCTCATGGCCGTTGCTGCCCACTACATCGCCAATCTTCTGGCCCGGTATAACTGGCTCATGTATGTGGGTATCGCCCTCGTCGCCTTTGTGGCCTTCCGCATGATTTACGATGGCGGCCTCGAAGTCGGCCAAGCTCTGGCACTGGTTTGATAAGAGGTTACCCGGACCTGGAAATGGGAATCTGGTTTGTGAAGCCGGGATCAAGCAATGCGTGCTTTGCCCACTTGGCCTGTTCGCAAATGATGTCCTGCGTTGAGCATTGTTACGCGTGACCAGCCGATGCGTTTTTTGCGATT
>JANQOC010000268.1 GCA_028279265.1 Hyphomicrobiales bacterium | reverse complement strand
TTCAGTATTCTTTCAGACCTGGAGTTTTGCCAGACACCCCTAATCAAAGGCCTGTCGGAACCTTTCGAGATCAGTATTCTCAGTAATGATGATCAGAGAAAAGCCTTTATAGGCGGCAAAGTCGACCTGACGCCGGAAGGCAAAGCGGTCCTTGACGGCGATCTCGACCATCTGCAGATCAATGAAATCAATCGTTGGCTAGGAGGAACCCACCTCAAATCGGGTGCTCTATGGCGCTGGGATGCGGCAAACGCCGTTCTAAAGGGACCGGAATAGGATCCCGGGGGTTCGAAAACCTGATCTCATTACCGGACAATCGGGTTACGAATAGCGACCGCTCTTGATTTGTCCTTTGACAACGGCGTCGACTTCCATCAAATCCTCAATCAAAGCCGGGAACCTGTCCAAGGGTACCATGTTCGGGCCGTCGGACAGAGCTTCGTCAGGATTGTCGTGGGTCTCAATGAACAGTGAGGATATGCCGACCGCCACCGCCGCGCGGGCGAGAACCGGCACAAATTCCCTCTGACCTCCGGAAGACTTGCCCAGGCCACCCGGCTGCTGCACGGAATGGGTGGCATCGAACACGATGGGACAACCGGTTGCCGCCATGATTTTCAGAGACCGCATATCGGAAACGAGCGTATTGTAGCCAAAACTCGCACCGCGTTCCGTCAGCAGAACCTGATTATTGCCGGAGTTCAGCACCTTATCGACGACATTTTTCATATCCCAGGGGGCAAGAAACTGTCCTTTCTTGATCTTGACCACCTTGCCTGTATTCGCAGCTGCAACAAGAAGGTCCGTCTGTCGGCAGAGAAAGGCGGGAATCTGCAAAACATCGACCACGTCGGCGACGATACGGCACTGCTCTTCCGTATGCACGTCGGTGACAATTGGCAGTCCGGTGGTTTCCCTGATTTCGGCAAAAAGGGACAGGGCCGCATCCAGCCCCATACCGCGCGCGCTGTCGAGGGATGTTCGGTTGGCTTTGTCGAATGAGGACTTGTAGACCAGTCCGATGCCCAGTTTTTCTGAAATCTCCCTGAGTTCCGTTGCCATTTTCAAGGCATGGTCTCGACTTTCAAGCTGACAGGGGCCGGCGAAAAAGGCCAGAGGCCGAGTATTTCCGATAGTTAGGGACTGAATTTCGATTTCGGACTTCGGTTCCATTCACAATTCTCGCTCTCGCTGATTCCACCAGAAGCACTGTGATCAAACGTGCCTAAAGGATTTTCAGGTCCTTGTCAGATGTCCTTTTCACATGTCCGGGCTATATTTGTGAACTCAATTCGCAAAATTTCTCATCAATCCCCATTAAACGAGACGGCTTTGCTGCAGCGCCGCTTCAATAAACGAGGCAAATAGCGGATGCGGATTGAAGGGTCGCGATTTTAATTCCGGATGGAACTGCACACCGATAAACCAGGGATGTTCCGGAATTTCAACAATCTCCGGCAATAGCCCATCGGGAGAAACACCGGAGAATTTCAGGCCTGAAGCTTCCAGCCTTTGCCGATAAGTCATGTTCACTTCATAACGATGCCGGTGTCGCTCGCTGATGGTGTCGCTTCCATAGATTTCAGCGACTTTGCTGCCTTCGAGAAGGCGGGCTTCGTAGGCGCCGAGACGCATCGTTCCCCCGAGATCGCCATTCTGCTCTCGCTTCTCAAGTGCATTGTCCTTCATCCATTCGGTCATAAGGCCGACAACGGGATCATCAACCGGACCAAATTCCGTCGATCCCGCGCCGGAAATGTCGGCGAGATTGCGCGCGACATCGATAACCGCCATTTGCATTCCGAAACAGATGCCGAAATAGGGAATATTGTGCTGCCGCGCATAACCGGCAGCCTTGATCTTTCCTTCCGACCCTCTTTCACCAAAACCGCCGGGGACGAGAATTCCGTGTACGTTTTCCAGCCGGTGGGTCGGGTCTTCTTCTTCAAAGACTTGCGACTCGATCCACTCTCGCTCGACACTGACCTTGTTGGCTATTCCACCGTGAACCAGGGCCTCATTGAGAGACTTATAGGCATCCAGCAGTCCGGTGTATTTGCCGACAATAGCAATCCGCACTTTGCCTTCGGGCTGGGCAATACGACGCGAAATCCGATTCCATTTTTCAAGGTCGGGTTCTGCGGAGCCCTCGAGCCCGAACGCCCGCATAACCTCCGTATCCAGCTGTTCTTCATGATAGGAATTGGGAACGTCATAAATAGAATTGACATCCAGGGCCTGGATGACGGCGCTCTCCCTCACATTACAGAACAGGGCAATTTTTCGCCGCTCGTCCGCCGGTATTTCACGGTCACACCGGCACAACAGGATATCTGGCTGAATGCCGATGGAACGGAGTTCCTTGACTGAATGCTGTGTCGGTTTCGTTTTCAGCTCACCCGCGGCCGGAATGAACGGAACCAGAGTCAGGTGGATAAATATGGAATCTCCCACCGGCAGTTCATTGCGCAACTGCCTGAGAGCCTCGAAAAAGGGCAGGCCTTCAATATCACCCACCGTTCCACCGACCTCGCAAAGAACGAAGTCAATGCCTTCATTGCCATCAAGAACGAACTCCTTGATCGCATTTGTCACGTGCGGAATGACCTGGACGGTACCGCCGAGATAATCTCCCCTGCGTTCCTTTTCGATGATTGTCTGGTAAATCCGGCCTGTCGTGACATTGTCCTGGCGGGTGCAGGGGCGGTCCGTGAACCGCTCATAGTGTCCGAGATCGAGATCTGTCTCCGCCCCGTCATCCGTGACAAAGACCTCACCGTGCTGGTAAGGACTCATGGTTCCCGGATCGACATTCAGATAGGGATCGAGTTTCCTCAATCGTACGGAATACCCCCGAGCCTGTAACAAGGCACCGAGGGCAGCTGAAGCAAGCCCTTTTCCAAGTGAGGAAACCACGCCGCCAGTGATGAAAATATATCGCGCCATGGGCTTGTAGAATACACAAAACCGAGTGATTCGAAATGACTAATTAGATCCATCCACGATCAACTGAAGCCGCAATTCTTAATCATTGATTTATCGATCGTTTCAAGTTCGAAGTAAAAAAATGTCCAAAAATTAAATCTACACTGAATAAAGCCGGGAGATTCTTTTACTCATCGGAATTCTTAAAATTATTTTACGTATTTCTCTCTAACAATGGATCTGTTGGCCGAAGTTAACCGGTTTTAACAGCTGGCCCCAAAACTATCAGACTGCATATTTGCTGAATTTCCGGACGAATTGGCACCGCCGCAAGGAGAGTTGTACTAGTTTGATACATTAAGTTTCTTATTGATTACCCTGAATTACTTAAACTTTTAATTTTCTAAAAATTTAACAGTATAGCGAGCTTTATAACTCAAGATCGGCAAATGTAACTTAGGAATGTAAGAGTTTGTGTTATGAGTAACTGCGTTCGTATGTTTGAAAATTTGCTGATTTCTACGCTCCGGCTCCTTATTCGTTTTTCAGGGAATTCCAAGGGTAATACGGCCATCATGTTTGGCATATGCTGTATCCCTCTGGTGGCGTCGGCAGGGGCTGCTATCGATTTTACCCGCGCCCTTAACCTGAAACATAATCTGAATGCCGCGATCGATGCCGCGGCTCTGGCTGCCGGATCTGCGGTCACTCTGACGACCGAACAAAAAATTGAATATGCCAAGGAGGTTCTCGAAGCCAATTTCCTTGAATCCGAGCATGCGCATATTGATGAACCAACCTTCCAGGTCGATGATACGACCGTGATCATTAATGTGACAGGAACACTGGACACATTTCTTCTAGGGGTTGTTGGAATTGATCAAATTCCGATAACCACGTCCAATGAAGTGACCTTGCAGAGCAAGAAGCTCGAAGTTGTGATGGTTTTGGACAATACCGGCTCCATGAGCGGCAGTAAGATTTCCAGCCTTAAGAGTGCGGCCGAGGATCTGGTTGAGATTCTTTTTGAAGGCGATAATGCTTCGGATCTCGTCAAAGTGGGTCTTGTGCCTTTTGCAGCCAGCGTGAACATCGGTTCAGACAAGTTGGGTTCCGGCTGGATGGATGTGAATGCGCAATCCAGCACTCACGGAGAAAACTTTGAAGCCGGCACTAACCTTTTTACGCTCTATGACGACATAGACAATAAGAGCTGGAACGGTTGCGTTGAGGCCCGTCCTGAACCTTATGACACGACCGATGCCGTTCCGAGTTCGGGTAACGGGGACAGTCTCTTCGTACCCTATTTCTATCCCGATGAGCCGGACTGGTCCGCTGCAAATGCCAATGGATACTGGTATCCCAGGAACTATTTGAATGACGGATTTCCGAGCAGCAACACGGATGTCGAGGAACGCCAGCAGGATCCCGACAAATATGATGGTGCCTGGATCTCGGGAAGTGGTCCCCACTACCTCTGTTCCGTCCCGTCAATTCTTGCTCTGACGAACGATGAAGACGATGTAAACGACAAGATTGACGATATGGTTGCCAGCGGCTCGACGAATATTCCGACAGGTCTTGCCTGGGGCTGGCGGGTTGTTTCACCGGACGAACCTTTCAGCGAAGGTGTTGACTACGATGACGAAGATGTCATCAAAGCCATCGTTCTGCTTACCGATGGCGAAAACTGGGTCGGCAATCTCAATAACCATAACAAGGCCTACTACAATGCATACGGCTATGTGGGTAATGGTCGTCTCGGGACAACGGATTCCGGCGACGCCAAAGATGAGCTGGATACCCGAACAGCCACCTTGTGTGAAAATATCAAGAACGAGGGGATTACCCTTTATACACTGACCTTCGATCTGGATAACGGCCCGATCAAGGATATCATGCAGGCTTGTGCCACAACGCCAGGGCACTACTACGATGCTTCGGACTCATCGGCACTGGCAGAATCGTTCAACGCCATTGCCACGGATCTGTCAAACTTGAGACTTTCCAAGTAGATCTAACTTTCCTAAGAACAAAAAAAGGCATTGGTCAGAACACCAATGCCTTTTTTTTATGCCTGAATCCCTGTCGGGATAATCTTGTTACTGTGAACTCGGGACCCGCGGTCCTTCCGGTAGCTTGGGAACGGAGGGTTTCAAATCCGGCAGGCCCGATGATGGCTGATTGTTTTCTATGGGAGCACGATCCCTGTTGACCCCATCAAGTATGGAAGTCGGGGCGCTGGAACGTTGCGCAATAATTGTCAACATGATGCTCGTGGCAAAGAAAACCGCAGCCAGGACCGCCGTCGCCCGGGTCAGCAAATTTGCCGTTCCCCGACCGCTCATAAATCCGCCGCCGCCGCCGCCACCGCCGATGCCCAGCGCGCCGCCTTCAGAGCGTTGCAGCAGGACGAGAGTGACCATCGCCGCACAAATCATTATATGAATTACGAGAATTACCGTCGTCATGTTCTCTCACTTCGCATATTTGAGGCTGGTTTACACCAATAATCCGGGTTTGACTAGGTCCCCTTTTCTTGGATTCAAATGACGTTTCGGAGCGGAACTTTCAAGGATAATCCGGGCTAATTTGAATTTCCGTGAAAAATTTCCCTAAAGCTCCGGTTCGCGCCTGGTCTTAGCGGATTTACCGCCGATTCCCACTTCGGTTGTCACGGTTCTGGACTATCTTAACATCAGGCCTGGACCTGCCCGATACCTTTACATACCCAATAAATTTCATCTATTGCCAAAATTCCGATTGTAACAACCCGGACGTATGCCGTCATCAGCCGGGACTGTAAGCCGAGACGATACCGAGAAGATCTCCGGCTTTGAGACTGGCACCGCCGACCAGGGCGCCATCGACATTTGCTATCGACATGAGTTCACGGGCATTTTCCGGTTTCACCGAGCCGCCGTACAGAAGTCGGATGGCGTTCCCGGTTTCCGCGCCAAACCGATTGATCAGCTGTTCTCTCAGCACACCATGCACTTCCGCAACGTCTTCCACGGTTGGTGTCCGGCCGGTTCCAATGGCCCAGACCGGCTCATAAGCAACAATAACGGTCTCGTCGCTTATCTCATCGGGAAGGGAGCCTGTTAGCTGCTCTTCCACCACTGCCAGGGTTTTGCCCGCATTGCGCTGATCCTCTGTTTCAC
Source organism: Hyphomicrobiales bacterium (assembly GCA_028279265.1). Classification (GTDB taxonomy): domain Bacteria; phylum Pseudomonadota; class Alphaproteobacteria; order Rhizobiales; family CAYWUX01; genus JANQOC01. The sequence goes on along the minus strand of JANQOC010000268.1, from coordinate 2,643 downwards.
CGATACAGACAATTGCCGCCAATCCGGACCGGTGCGCGGCCAGGGCTTTGGTTTTTACGAGCTCATTGCTTTCACCGTGATCGGCGCGACGTTCCGAATGGCCGACAATAATGGCCCGGGCACCGGCATCGGCAAACATTTCAGCGGAAATATCGCCCGTGTGGGCGCCTTTTTCGTGGATGTGGCAATCCTGGGCACCGATGATGACCGGCGATGAGGCCGCCAGCTCCGCAAACCCGGCAACAAGTGTTGCCGGAGGGCAGATCATAATGTCGGGGCTTTCCGGACTTTCCGTATCCGGACAGTTCTGGATCAGTTGAGTGAGTTCACTGGAAGCGGCTTTTAAACCATTCATTTTCCAGTTTCCGGCGACAAGGGGCTTAATCATGGATCAATTTTCCAGTGCTTTAGGTCTGTACATTTCCGCATTTATTTACAATTAATTGCTGGAAATGTAGATAACCCGGTTCAAATGAATGTCAATTCATGTTTGTTGCTCGAAACGACCACGCTTTTTACTATATACGTTCAAAGGGCATTATCAGGGTCTTCGTCAACTGAATCCCTCTGAAATGCTTGAAATTCGGCAAGAATTCAAGCATCTAACGGATCAGTCGAGAAATGACTTTTTTCAATGGGCAAGTTTCGATGGGCAGGCGGCACGGAATAGTTGAACTGTCAAATCTGACAAACTGTGAGCTCAGGACAATCATTAGGTGAGTTAAGAAATTATGCTTAGTTCTCTTCGACAAAATGCATCCGGATGGATTGCCAAAATTTTCATCGGATTGCTGGTCATCAGTTTTGCGGTCTGGGGCGTTGCGGATGTATTCCACGGAGGTGCCGAATCGACGGTTGCCAATATCGGCGACACCGAAATCAGTGCCGAGCAGTTTCAAAACGAGTACCGCCAGGAAGTTAATAATTTCGGCCGCCAGTTTGGCCAGCAATTGTCCGCGGAACAAGCCCGGCAGCTGGGTATCGATCAGCGTGTCTTGAACAGGCTTATCACTACCGCCGTTTTGGACCAGTCAGCAAATAATTTGAAATTGAGTGTGAGCGAGGAGGCAATCGCCGACAGCATTGTCGATGATCCAAATTTCCGCGGCCCCACGGGGGATTTTTCGAAACTGATTTTCGAGCAGGTCCTACGGCAGAACGGTTTATCCGAACCGGGTTACATTGCCCTGCAGAAGCAGGCGACAGTTCGTAACCAGATAACGCAGACCATCGCCACCATTCCCGTTGTGCCGTCTTCGCTGCTGGGAGCCGTTAATCAATACGTCAATGAGAAGCGTAGTCTCAGATATTTCAAACTTCCGATTGCCAAGGCAGATGCCCTTCCGGAGCCGGCTTCGGATTCCTATCAGAAATTCTACGATGCCAATAAGCGGACATTCACGGCACCGGAATACCGGAAACTGTCCGTTCTGACTCTACGCCCGGAGGATCTGGCCGAAAGTATCGAGGTTACCGACAAGGAATTAACGGATGCGTTCGAGGACAGAAAAAATACATTCGGCAAGGCGGAACAACGAACAGTTCAGCAAATATCCTTCAAAGACGCCGGGGCCGCCAATGAAGGGTTTGAAAAACTGAAATCCGGCACCGACTTTCTCGACCTCGCAAAAGAACTCGGATTTACCGAAAGCGACATTGACCTGGGAACCATTACCAAGGCTGCTCTCGCCGATGAAAAAATTGCCGCCGCCGCTTTTCAGGTAGAGGAAGGAAAATTTTCCGAACCTGTCGTCGGCTCCCTGAATACTGTCATTCTGCGGGTGACGAAAATTGAGCCAGAGGTGGTCAAAACATTCGATGACGTTAAAGACGAACTGAAAAAGACGCTGGCGAGGGAAAAGGCGGAAAACGAGCTGCTTGATATCCAGGACAATGTTGAGGACACGCTGGCATCAGGCGCAACACTTCAGGAAACCGCCGACAAACTCAATATCACCCACACTATCTTCGATGCGGTTGATGTCAGGGGCAATGGCCGCGACGGCCAGAAAGTCGCGGATTTCCCCGTCGCTCCCGGCCTGCTGAACAGTGCCTTCCGATCCGACATCGATGTCGAAAATGATCCCCTCGAAGTGTCCGGAGGCGGCCTTTTGTGGTTCAAGGTTCTGGATATTATGCCCGAAGCGCTGAAACCTTTTGAAACCGTAAAGGACGATGTCGCCAAGGCCTGGAAAGAGGACGAGGAGCGTAAAGCCCTTCTCAAGCTGGCGCGCTCAGTTGTCGATCGGGCGAACAAGGGTGAGACGTTTGCGGATCTGGCCGGTGAATATTCGGCGGAAATAAAAACATCCGACCCCCTGAAACGCAATGAGGACAATTCCGATTTACCCCGTGCTGCCGTGCTGCAGGCCTTTGCGCTTGGGGAAAATGGCGTCGGGTCGGCAGCTTATTCCAATGAAAAGGCGCGTGTCGTCTTCCAGGTTCACGAAATCCAGGCGCCGGAAAAACAAGCGGCCAAAGACGAAGAACAAACGAAGCAACAATTGGTGCAACAATTCTCCAGTGACTTTCTGTCCCAATACATTTCCGGCCTGAGAAACGATCTCGGAGTCTCGATCAACAGGACCACATTTGATGCCCTTGTCGGTGGACAGTATCAACACAGCCGATAGTCTTCAAACC
>JANQOC010000725.1 GCA_028279265.1 Hyphomicrobiales bacterium | reverse complement strand
CCTATATCGGGATAAAGTTCATTCCACAGCTCGTCAGGCAGCATACGCCAGAGATTGAGGCAAGGCACGACAACGCCGTAGTCCTGTTTCAATTTGCGGATGACCTGGTCGATCAGCGGAAAATTGCCGCTGTGGCCATTGAATATCAGCAACTTGTTCAAGTCGTGGTCCAGGAAATTAATACAAATGTCTTCAAGAACGAGTTTGAAACTTTCGGGGCGTAGCGCAATTCCACCGGGAATAGGGCGGAAATAGTCCGCATAACCAAAGGGCATTATAGGTGCAATTATAGCTTCCGACGTTTCACCTATCTTGTCGGCAATGGCCTCTGTAAGCATGAAATCGCCCATGGGAGCGTGCGGGCCCTGCTCCTCCTGGGAACCCAATGGAATGAGGATGACCGGATTTCCCTGCAGCCGATCCCGGAACTCAATCCAGCTCATATCTTTGAGTCTAAATTTTTGCATGATCCGTGGATACTCCTAATTACGAAGGGCCAAATACGAGATTGGGCAGCCACAAGCTGATCTGGGGAAATAGTGCGAGTATGATGACGGCGCCAACCAGCGGGATGTAATAGGGCAACATTGCCCTTACCATCTGCCCAAAACTGATCTCGGCAATATCCTGTGCCACGAAAAGCAAAACACCAACCGGCGGAGTCGCTCCCCCAATTATAAGCACGAATACCATGATAACACCAAAATGAACGGGGTCGATGCCGAATTGAACGACGACAGGTACGAGGATCGGGGCGAGGACAATTTCCGCACTAGATGCCACCATGATCAGACCGACGATGAACAGGAAGACGATCATAATCGTCAGGACCGCCAGGGGATTGTCGGTGACTGTCGAAAGGAATGTTGCAATTGTCTGGGGCACTCTTTCATTCACCATGACCCAAGAAAATGCGGATGCGGCTGCAACAATGATCAGGATGCGCGTGCTTGCGAGCATCACTTTTTCTATTGTTTTCCAGAGAACAGGGAGATTGACATTGCGATAAACAACGAGCCCGAGAATGATACCGTACAAAACAGCAATCCCCGCGGCCTCGGTAGGCGTAAACTGACCGGATGCGATCCCTCCGACAATAATCAGCGGGAACAACAGGGCTGGAAATCCATGAAATGTGGCCGTACCCATCTCCTTGACAGAAGCCAGGGGATATTTGGGATAACCATGGCGTTTGGCCAAAAAATAGGTGAAAACCATCTGCGCAACGATTATTACGAGACCGGGAAACACACCAGCAAGAAGCAGCCGGCCAATGGACACGTCTGTCAGGGCGCCATAAATGACCATTGCGACGCTGGGAGGGATAATCGGTCCGACGACAGCTGACGCCACGGTGACCGCTGCCGCAAAATCCGAACGATAACCTTCCTTTTTCATCGCCGGAATAAGAACTGATCCCAACGCGGCCGTGTCCGCTGTTGCCGAACCGGACATGCCTGCAAAGATCATCGAAGAAAAAATATTAACCTGGGCGAGGCCACCATGAATGTGGCCGACAAAAACCCGGGCCATTGCGACAATGCGATCCGTCAGTTTGCAGGCGTTCATAAGTTCCCCTGCGAGATAAAAAAGCGGAATGGCGAGGATTAAAAATGAATCGAGGCGCGAAATCATTCGCTGACCCAGTATGGCGATGTTGATATCTGCGGCGAACATATAGACGACGGATATCCCGCCCATCACAAAGACGAGGGGCAAGCCCTGTAGGACCAAAACCAGCATCAATACGACCATCAGAATAACAAGCATAACTTATTCAGTAGCCTTTCTGTTCCGTCTCGTCGGAGGATTTAATGAGAAACCAACGGGCCAGGGTGTAAACCACCATCAACCCTCCCCCGATGACAGCCGGTACATAGAGCCAGAATTCAGTGATGAAATAGTCGCCAATTTTTAAGGCACCGAGCTCGGTCATCGCGCCAATTTTCACCAGCTCAATGCTGGTCCATGCAAGCAGGGCGGCGAAAATGAGCGCTATCAGGCCGTTAATGAGGCGCAGGATATTTCTGACAGCTCTGGGCAGCCGTGAAGCAATGGCGTCAACCTTGAGGTGCGTTCCATCCCAGCAGGCGACGGCAGCCCCAAGAAATCCAATCCAGACGAGAAAGAGCCTGACCAGTTCTTCACTCCAAATGAGTGGATGATCGAAGAGACGGAAGAAGACCTGGGCAATGGTCAGGATGATGATGACTGAGAACAGTGCGGTGGCGATGAATCTGATGGGATACGCCCAATCCAAAACTTGTCGGGAGTGAGATTGTTTATCTGCCGACATACGAATACCGCCGAACTTTTTGAAAAGATGCCGAAGTTGCCGAGAAAAATTATCACAGAAATCCTGGGATCAAAATCATTTTTTCGAAAAAATAAAAATTTTCGAAAAATCTATACCCATTGCCGGTCCGTATAATTCAACTGCAAACAAGAACTGAAAAGCGCAGGCAAGGTAACCTCGCTGAAACTCACGACGGTTTTTTGCTATTGAAACTGATCGCCGCCGGCCTGTTTTTCGGGGCTAATTAGCGAGAAGTCAGGGCTGATTTTTGCGGAATGTTCGGTTCCGCCTGAGAGTCGAGGGCGAAGGCTCGTTTAATCGCAACAATTGTTCGATTACGATGAACATCCAAAATGGCGCAGGCTTCGGATGTCTTTCTTTCGATGACCCGCTCCATCAGGGCGCGATGTTCTTCTTCGATTTCCTCGGCGGCCTCGATGGAAATTCGTTGGTTCGCCGTCATAATCCGGCGATATCTCTCGAGGTGGCTAAAGAGATGATCAAGAAATCTCAGCCGCCAACGTGAACCACAGGCGCTTACTATGGTATTATGAAAGTTTCTGTGTCGGAGTTCTCTTTCCTCTGATTTTACAGGATCGTCGGTGAGGCCCGGCGGCGTCGTTTTGGTGAGTTTGTGAAAACTGGCGACAATTCTGGATTCCCAATCGTCATTTCCATTGGCAATCGCCAGTTCGATGGCCTGTAGCTCCAGGTCTTTTACAAGATCGACAATTTCATCAAAATCGTTTTCAGAGATGCGCGAGACACGGTAACCGCGCTTCCCTTCTGCCGTTACCATATGTTCAGCGGCCAGACGGGCCAAGGCTTCACGAATGGGGCTCACACCGGTTTGATAATGGGATTTGAGCCAGTCGGACCGCAGGGCCTGACCCGGTGCCAGATCGCCACTGCGGATATCTCTTCTAATTCTTTCATAAACGGCGACAGCCAGGGTTGTCGGCTGTGGATCGATTGAGAGATTTCCAAGATCCTGATTGGCAGAAGGTTCACTCATGAAAAAAACTACTCGTTTGCCGAAACTATCTAATAGAACGAAATTTCGATGTCAAAGCGATATTTTCGAATATTTTTATTTAATAGAAAATACCGTTTACTTAAACCCAGCAATTCGGCATATTTACCAATTGTGAATACAGTCTTCGTGTAACTGGAGTGTGCAAAAATGTTTTATCTCACGAATTGCTGCCGAATTGCGGTACTTGCTCTGTCATTGGTGTTAATTCCCGGCACTTATTCGAATGCCGCTGATGTTGTCTGGAGAATGGCCACCAAGCAACCGCCGGAAAGCAATGAAGGCAAAGCGTTTCAACGTTTCGCAGATAAGGTCAAAGAATTTTCCAAGGGTCGTATGGAAGTAAAGGTCTTTCCAAACGAGCAGTTGGGTAAAACCGAAGCCGTGCTCGAACAGGTTCAGGCTGGGACAGTGCACCTGTACCCTGAAGGTTCGTCGTTTCTTGCAAAATGGGTTGATGCGGTCAAATTTTCCAGTGCTCCCTTCATGTTTGAGAATCGGAAGCACTGGTCCAATTTCATGAAATCGGAATTGTTCAAAGGCTGGTTGCAGGAAGTGGAAACGAAAGCCGGTGTCACGATATTGGGAGATGCCTCCGCCTACATGCGTGGTCCCTATCGTGTGATGGTTACAAAAAAACCATGGAAATCCCTTGATGATATGAAGGGAACCAAACTTCGCATGCACCCGAACCAGCTTGCTGCCGATGTCTGGACCCATCTGGGCGCGGAAGTGCGAACTCTGGGCTGGACAGAGGTTTACAGTTCCATAAGAAGAGGGATTGTTGAAGCGGTAAACTCTCCCATCGGCTTGGTTGAATCCATGAAATTCTACGAAGTCGCGCCCCACATTATTCGTCATAACGAATACCCGCAGGGTATCGCGTTCATCATGAATGCCAAGGCCTACAAGGCACTACCGGTGGATCTGAAGGATGCTGTGGATCGCGCTCACGCTGAAGGTGGAAAGTATTCTGTTGAGCTGACAAACGCGACACTTGATGAATCAATCAAGCGAATGAAAGCGAAGGGTGTGACCTACACCGAGCCGGATCTCGGCAGTTTTCAGGCATCGATGCAGAAATTCTACAAAGAGAAAGACTCCAAAGGTGAAATCCCTGCAGGATTTCTCGATGCCGTAAACGCCAGCCGACCGAAATCTAATTGATGGGGTTTCCTCCAAGATGGTGATCGTCGAACGTGTCGATCGCTTACTGGAATATTGCGGGCGCCTGTTTCTGGCGCTCGCAAATTCCTGTTTGGCGGTCCTGCTCATCATTAATGTGCTGAATATTACAAGCCGGGCTATCTGGGACCGGGGCCTGCAGTGGGTATTTCCCTGGAGTACCGTCTTATTTGTCTGGATGAGCTTTCTGGGATTTTTTGTTTTGTACAGAATGCGCCGGGATATCACGGTTGATTTTTTCCACGATCGCATGTCTAAGACCGGCCGCATGTTCATTCGTCAGTTTGTGAATTTGCTGATTATCATTCTTATGGCCGTGATGATCTGGCACGGCCCGGAAGTTATCGAACGCCAGGCGGGTATCATCGAGCAGGTGTTTTTCATGGGTCATGAGGTCAAGAGATTCACTCTCGGCGTCCCACTGTTTATCAGTTGCGGGCTGATTTTCATCAATTACCTCATCGATCTGGTCTATGCCCTCAGGGGTGAAGACATGCCATCCTTCAATCCATCCCGAAAAATGGATCACTAAATGAAGATAGAACCGTCACACCATCGCCTCGGGCCGGAGATCTAATTTATGGCATGGGTATTGTTCGGTGGTTTTATTGCGCTCATGCTGTTGCGGGTGCCTGTCACCATGGCCATTGGATGTGCCGTTCTGGCGTCACTGATATTTGCCGGGTTCTCGGGAGAAATTTACATTCTTCCACTGATGGTTGTTGAAGGTGTGGAGAATCCCGCCTTACTGGCCGTTCCCTTTTTCATAATGGCCGGCAATCTTATGAACGCGGTCGGCATGACCGATAAGATTTTCAATTTTGCAATGACGCTGGTCGGTCATTTCAGAGCCGGTCTCGCCCAGGTCAATGTTCTCGCATCCATGATCTTTGCCGGCGTTTCCGGAGCTGCCGTTGCCGATATTGCCGGGCTGGGCATGGTGGAAATCAAAGCCATGCGGGAACGCGGTTACCCCGCCGATTTTGCAGCGGCTCTTACCGTATGTTCCGCGGTTATCGGCCCCATAATTCCGCCCTCGATCAGTCTCGTTATCTATGCTTTTCTCTCCGAGACATCTGTGGGGCGGTTGTTCCTTGGAGGTATCGTTCCAGGCATTCTGACTGGCGTGGCATTGATGATTTTTAACAGGATCGTCGCAGAAAAACGCGGTTTTCCGAGCGAGCCCCGGGCAAGCCTCACCCAAATCAGCGAGTCGGCCGTCGACGGAATCGCAGCGCTGGTCGCACCTGCGATTATCTTGGGAGCGATAATTACCGGATTTACGACGGCAACGGAGGCCGGCGTGCTGGCCTGTGCCTATTCGATCCTTCTCGGCCTGGGTTATCGGACACTCACTCTGAAAAAACTATGGAGAGCCCTAACGGACACGATGATTGTGACATCGATCATCATGATCATTATCGGCTACTCCCAGGTTATGGGGTGGCTGCTGGCTATTGAGCAGATTCCGCAGGCGCTCGCCGATATTGTTCTTACAACAACCGGAAGCCGGGCGGTATTTCTTGGAATCCTGATTCTGTTTTTGCTGGTCATCGGGACTGTGGTCGAGGGGATCCCGGCCAAACTCATCCTTGTGCCGATTCTGCTCCCTCTGGTCGATCATTTTGGTGTCGACAGAATTCACTTCGGATTGATTTTGACTTTTGCATTACTCATCGGCATGGCGACCCCACCCATGGGGATCGGTCTTTACATTGTGACCCAAGTGGGGGATGTTTCTTTCGAAAGCGTTACCCGTGCGGTCATTCCCTTTTATATTCCGCTAATTATTGTTCTTTTGCTTATTACTTATATTCCGTCACTGACTTTGTGGCTTCCTAATTTACTCATGGGACCGAACTGACCATGTCACTCATCATTCATGTTGGCGCTGTACGGGCGCAATGGTGGAAGGAGCACATGCAATCGCTTCTGCCGGATATTGAATGCCGGCTCTGGGACGAGCCCGGAGATGACAGTGATATTGAGTATGCACTCGTCTGGAAACACCCGGCCGGTGGGTTGAATCGCTTTCCCAACCTGAAGTGCATCGTATCCATGGGGGCGGGGATTGATCATGTCCTCGTCGATCCCGAACTGCCGAAAAACATTCCCATTATTCGAACAACCGGCGATGATCTTACGCAGCGCATGCGGGAATATGTGTGCCTTCATGTACTGCGCCATCATCGACGGCTGATGGAAATTGAAGCGGCCCAGAAGACCAGACAATGGGCCCAGGCCGTCAATCCTCCCGCCAACGAACGCGGTGTCGGTATTATGGGATTGGGCCGCCTCGGCAGCGATGCCGCCAAGGCACTTGTCGCCATTGGTTTTAAGGTCTCGGGATGGACCCGAACTCCGAAGTCAATAGCCGGCGTGGCATGTTACTCCGGTGAAGACAATCTGGGTTCGTTTTTGCAGCAGTCGGAAATTCTCGTGTGCCTGCTGCCACTGACGAAGTCGACACATGGCATTCTGAATAAGGATTTGTTCTCACGGCTGCCCAAGGGGGCTTGTATTATCAATGCAGCCCGCGGCGAACATCTGGTTGATGAGGATTTGCTGGCAGCTTTCGATGCGAACCTGATAGACTACGCAACCCTTGACGTTTTCCATCAGGAACCTTTGCCTGATACGCATCCATTCTGGGAACACCCCCGCATTTTGATAACACCCCATGTGGCTTCTCTGATCGACCCGGTTTCCGGAGGAAAGGCGATCGCCAGAAATTTGCGGCTGTTCATCGAAGGCCAACACGTGCC
>JANQOC010000260.1 GCA_028279265.1 Hyphomicrobiales bacterium | reverse complement strand
CGCGGATCCGGAGTATATGTCGCGCATGACCTGCCGGATTATCTGACAAAGGTTCATCCTCTGCCCGGAACGGATCATTCGGTCGCTGCCTCAGATATTGCCAATGGTGCGGATAGGCAAATAAGACCCTTCGAGGTTTCCATTCCCGACCTTAAAAAATTTCCGTATGCCGAATGGTCGCGCCTGTTTGACCGGGTATGGCGCGCGCCGAAACCGGACCTGCTGGCCAAACCCGATCCGTTTGGCTCCTTGTCGCTCCGCCGTGCGATCAGCCGGCATCTCTATGACTGGAGAGGAATTGATTGCGTGGCTGAGCAAATTGTCATGACTTCAGGCATTGTTGAGACCGTTGAGATCATCACTCGGGAAATTCTGCAAGCCGGGGATATCATTCTAATGGAAGAACCGGGTTATGACATTCTCCGCCGCGCTTTCCGGATGAACAAGCTGAACTGCCAACCGGTACGGGTCGATGACCAGGGTTTTGATATTGAACTCGCGAGCAAACTCCATCCCGATGCGAAGTCTGTCGCGGTCACACCGTCGCGTCATTATCCCCTGGGAATGACGCTGCCGCTCTCCCGGCGACTGAACCTTCTCGACTGGGCGAACAGGACAAATGGAATTATTATCGAAGACGATTTCGATGGCGAATATCGCTATCAGGGTCAACCCCTGCCGGCTCTCATGAGCCTCGACGACCGCGAGTGCGTTTTCTATGTGGGAAGTTTTTCCAAAGTGATTTTCCCCGCTTTGCGTCTCAGCTATTTCGTTCTGCCCCGGCGATTTGTCACGCCAATGCGAAATTCTCTAACCTGCACCGGCACCCGCGCGTCCCTCATGTTGCAGCCCGTGCTTGCCGAGTTTATCGAAAATGGAATGCTGGCGACCCACATTCGGCGTATGCGCAGATTATACGCGCGCCGCCAGGAAATTTTGGCAGGTGCGATTAGTGATCATTTGTCAGACTATCTCGAAACAGAAACGGCACCTGCTGGAATGCACCTGGTAACCCGTTTCAAACCTGCTGTTTTAGATCGGTGCAGTGAATCCGAGATCGTCACTCAAGCAAGATCCTCGGGGCTAACACTTCGTCCTTTGTCCGGGTATTTCACCTCACCAAATCCACCGAAGGGGCTGGTTTTGGGTTTCGCTGCATTTGATGAGGCTGAAATAAATCAGGGGATCAAAAAACTGGGTTCTATCTTCAAGTCCCAAACCCGTAAACTTCGATCCCCGATTCAAAGTGAGAAATAAAAAGTTTCATTTCCCAAGCAAGATCCTAATCACTGGCACTGCGGGCGGATGAACCGCAAATCCCGTTGATTCTCATGTCATGACCCAGAATCTGACAAATCGTATGTCGCTCGCTGGCATTGTTGCGAATAGATCTGAAACTTGTTTTCCAGCCATAACTGCGCGCAACCTGGGCCAGAAATTTATCGCCGCAATAAGGAGTGCCGATAAGCTGTCCTTTTATGACTTGATAGGATCCCTGGCACTTGATGCCGGCTTCTGCAGGATGGGGAATTGAGCTGGAAATAGCTAAGAAACTGAAAATCATCAGTCCCAATAATGGTAATTTTGGCATCTCGGCCCTCCAAAATATCGTTGGTTCGTGTCATAGACTGGAGATGGTCACGGGCAGAGACTGTAAGTGTGATATGTATCACATTCCGGATAGCTTCACGCCGAATTGAAATTACGATACAATCCGTTAATTCGAACACGGATAAACGGATTTTCAAGATCATAGGCTTTTCGCACGTATAAGGTTGTGACCAAACGCGAGAAAGGCCGGCAAATTTCAATGCCAAAATGTGAGGGACACCGATGAACCTAATGGAGCTGAATAGAACAGGATTCGTGATCTTGGTTTTATCCCTGTTCGCAGCCAATCTTCATACGCCCGTTCAAGCACAGACGCTGACGGAGGCTGTCTGCTATCTTGTTGATGGCAAGCCGAACTGCAAACGGGTCAAAGTTATCGATGCGGAAAGCTGTCTTGTCAAAATCTATCCAATGGATATGCCTCTGGACGATCCGGAAAGTATGGGCTGTCTCATCGAGGATTT
>JANQOC010000699.1 GCA_028279265.1 Hyphomicrobiales bacterium | reverse complement strand
CGACTTAGGCCCCAAGCTGGCAGACCGGTTGTTCGGGGATGGTAACAGGCCGGTGGACCACGAGACAATAGCAACAGCGGTGTTCTCACAACCCGAAATAGGCACCGTTGGCCTGACCGAAACCGAAGCCCGCGAAAAATACGGCCAGGTCGATATCTACAAGAGCCATTTTCGCCCCATGAAGCATACGCTATCGGGGCGGGATGAAAAAATGCTGATGAAACTGATTGTCGATGCCGCCTCCGACCGGGTCATCGGCTGTCACATCCTCGGACCCGATGCCGCGGAAATCGTGCAAATGGCGGCTATTTCCATGCGTATGGGCGCCCGCAAAGCCGATTTCGACGACACCATGGCCCTGCACCCGTCAGCAGCCGAAGAGTTGGTAACCATGAGACAAAAATGGCAGCCCGCGGAAGCGGCGGAATGAGTTAAGTTGACTTCGACCGTCCCTTCCGGGACGGACTATGGAGATGCCACACAGATGCAACGTCTTGAAAACAAAATCGCCCTTGTTACCGGCGCCGGCCAGGGAATCGGACAGGCTATGGCCACCCAGTTCGCCCGCGAAGGAGCGGAAGTTTATATCGCCGATCTGGATGAAACCAACGCCCGGACCGCATCGGAACAAATCGCTGAAGCCGGAGGCTCTGCCCATCCCCTGGTTGCCGACGTCACCAATCCTGATGATGTCGCGGCCATGTATGAACAGATAAAGTCAAAAAGCGGGCACCTGAATATTCTCGTCAACAATGCGGGAATTCACATTCGCACGGATTTCCGCCATGCGGACGATGAAACGGTCGATAAAGTCTTCGACGTTAATTTACGCGGGGTCATCCGATGCGCCCGCGAGGGCTTCGACCTGCTGCGCGCATCGGAAAATGGATGCATCATCAATCTTTCCTCGATCATGGCTGAAAACCACGTCCGCCAACTGTCTATCTACGCGACCACCAAGGGCGGCGTGTCTTCTCTGAGCCGGGCTCTGGCGCTTGAATACGCCCCGTACAATATTCGCGTCAATTACCTGCTTCCGGGTTTCATCGATACGGAATTAACGAAGCGGTTTACGAAAAATCCGGTCATATCCAAGGAACTGATCGACAGGACGCCTCTGCGCCGGTTCGGCACACCGGACGATGTGGCCAAGGCGGCTCTATATCTGGCTTCCGATGATGCGGCGTTCATTACCGGTATGGGTTTGACGGTCGATGGCGGCGTGTCCATCACCGTATAGGGATCATGCCGGCTCCCGGGCGATCATGACCGAGTTCGAGGCGCGCTCCAGCACCTTGTAGGGCACACCCATGGTGAAAAATCGCCGCCAGCCTACCGCACGTTTCGAGGGTGCCAGCACGATAACCGAATAGTCGCGCCCCTCCTCGACGATGGACTCCACCGGATCACCAATCACAACTTTCTCGCCGGAGGTTTTAATGCCCTTCGCTTCGATTTCGGCCTTCGCCTGGGCTATGGCTGTTTTTGCTTCTTCCACTTCACTGTCGTCTTCGGCGACGGAAAACAGATAGATGGGGCAGGCGCACCGCGCGGCAATTTCCGCATCCCGCCGCGCCGCCTTGATCGATTCTTCATCATTGGTCACGCAGACGAGGTGACCATGGCTTTGTTCAAGGGACCGGGCCACCAGAACGGTGCCGTCATATTCAATCGCCACCGTGTCCGGAACGCTGGGTTCGATGTATCCCAGGCCGCTTCGCTCGGCACTGGGGTCAGATTTGGGAATGATCGTGATGTCATAGTCTCCCGCCTCGCATTCATCGAGTATTCCCCGCAGCACTGATGGCGAAACCATGAGCTTCAAGCAAATGGAGCGACCATCCTCGCTGTGATAGACAATCGAATTGTCGCCAAGCGGATCGCCGCGCACATCGGTATGGATAAACTCCTCTTCCCAGTCTTCGCTCAGAAATTCCGATGCGATGAGTTCGTTGCGGCTTTGTTTCAGGACATTCATTCCCGGAAGATCAAGGCCCCAGTCCAGGATGTTTTCCCGAGCGACGCTGATTTGCAGGCCGCCTGTGCGCAGACCCTGATCGATCGGCCGGACGTAAAGCATGGTCAGGTCCGCATCCGTTCCGGAACCAATGCGCACGGCATAGCGCAGCGCCCGCATGGATTCATCCGAACCGTCAACACAAACAAGTATATTGAACCGATGATTCTGTGTTTCGCTCATGACCTTCAGTATACACTCAAAGCCCGACGAATGGCCAATAAAGTGAGGCTGCGATAAGCAGGATAATCGTCGACATAATGACCATGCGGAAACCG
>JANQOC010000692.1 GCA_028279265.1 Hyphomicrobiales bacterium | reverse complement strand
TCGAAGAGCGGACCGTGGGCCCCAGTCTCGGTGCCGATTCCATCGCTGCCGGCAAGGTTGCCGCCATTCTTGGGCTCGTGGGCGTGATTGTCTTCGTCCTCTTTGCCTATGGCCACTTTGGAATCTTTGCCGTGACGGCGCTGCTCATCAACATTGCGCTGATCATTGGTACCCTGTCGCTCCTGCAGGCGACCCTCACTTTGCCGGGTATCGCCGGGATCGTGTTGACCATCGGTATGGCGGTGGACGCCAACGTCCTAATCTTCGAGCGCATACGGGAAGAACTGAGAGCCGGGAAATCCGCCATCAACGCGATTTCCTCGGGCTATAGCCGGGCGCTGGGAACGATCCTGGACGCCAACATCACGACATTTATTGCGGCGTTTATTTTATTCTGGCTGGGTTCCGGACCCATACGCGGCTTCGCGGTTACGCTTTCCATTGGCATCATGACCTCGGTTTTCACGGCCTTTACCGTAACGCGTTTCATGGTCAGCCTCTGGTTGAGGTCGAAAAAATCGCGTGAAATTGTGGTTCCGATATAGGAGGAGATTGGATCATGGTGTTAAAGGGATTTGATTTCTTCCCCCACGGGACCCGGTATCCGTTCATTAAGTTTCGCAACGTAGCGATGATCGGATCGGGTGTACTGATCGTGGCTTCGCTTGTGCTGTTCTTTGCTGCGGGCCTGAATTTCGGCATTGATTTCAGGGGCGGGACGCTCGTGGAAATTCAGTCACGCTCCGGACCCGCCAATATTTCAGACCTGAGAAGCAAGATCGGCGGACTGGGGCTGGGTGATGTGCAGATCCAGGAATTCGGCGCGCCGACCGATGTTCTTATCCGGGTGGAAAGGCAGCCGGGTGGCGAAAAAGAGCAGCAGCAGGTTGTCGCGAAAATCCGCAGTGCGCTCGGAGACAGTGTCGACTATCGCCGAACCGAAGTTGTCGGGCCGACGGTTTCGGAAGAGCTTAAAATCAATGGCACCATCGCCGTTCTGACGGCGATGCTGGCGGTTCTCATTTACATCTGGTTCCGATTTGAATGGCAGTTCTCGGTGGGAGCGGTTGCCGCCCTGGCCCATGACGTGTTGCTGACGATCGGTGTGTTTTCGCTGTTGCAGCTCGAATTTAACCTGTCGATCATCGCCGCTATTCTCACCATTGTCGGTTATTCGCTGAACGATACCGTTGTGGTGTATGACCGGATTCGCGAGAATTTGCGCAAATTCAAGAAAATGGATCTGGAAGAGCTTCTTAATCTCTCGATCAACGAGACCCTGTCACGAACCATACTGACATCGGTGACAACCCTGATTGCGCTGGGTTCACTCTATGCGTTCGGAGGGGAAGTTATCCGCGGTTTCACATTCGCCATGATCTGGGGCGTCGTCGTGGGGACCTATTCCTCCATATTCATCGCCGCGCCGGTTCTTCTTATGTTGGGCGTGAAGCGGGACTGGTCGGGTTATGGCGGTTCGAAGGCCAAACAGACCCCTTAAGGATTTTTCGGGTCTTTTGAATTCCGGTTTGCATGAAGCATTGGGACTCTATCCGTGACTGCTAAGGCGTTTTTCCCTAGCCAGGCCCCTATTGATGCCTATGGCAATGGCGGTTTCAGATTTGCCGACATGAGCCACCGCGGCTCCCTGTTCTGTTTGCCAAGCGGCATCCATGGCTGGGATGTCACGGCAGGGGCAACCCTGAAGCTTGCGGATTTTTCCCTCATTATCGATGAGCAGGATGAATGTGAAATTCTCTTGCTGGGGACTGGGGAGGAACAGATATTTCCCGATCTGGAACTCAGAAAGGCGCTGGAAGCACACTCCTTTAGTGTCGAGGCCATGGATACGGGCGCGGCCTGCCGGACCTATAATATCCTGCTCAATGAAAAGCGCCGGGTTGCTGCGGCGTTGATGGCGGTTCCATAGTCGGGGTATTCTTATCCGCCGTCAGCGACCTGGACGGGTCCGTCAGCGGTGAACAGATCCGCGCGCTTTTAGGACTTACTGATTGGTGTGGGATATATGAGCACGGCAAAGATAGTTGCACAGGAAGTGCAGCTCCATGATCGCGATCGATATGTCGCCTGCCTGTTTTCCAAACGAGACATCCGTGACCGATTGCTCGCGCTTTATGCGATGAACAGTCAGCTTCAGCGTATTGCCGAACACGTAACCGAACCTCAACTCGGGGAAATTCGACTGCAGTGGTGGCGCGATTCCCTGTCGCAAGTCAGCGAGGGGCAGAAAACAGGACATCCGGTCGTTGATCAGATCGGAGAGTGTTTTGAGTGGTCCGCCGAGTTTCAACGCTATACGACGGAAATGATCGATGCCCGGAGTTTCGATGTTTCCGGTATCCAGATGCCCGACCATCGCGC
>JANQOC010000691.1 GCA_028279265.1 Hyphomicrobiales bacterium | reverse complement strand
GCGGCCAGTTCCTGGGCATCGCTGGCGCCGGCATTATGATAAGGACGTCCGTCGGCGGCGAGAACCGAGAATGGCAGGTCGTCATCGCTTACTCTTTTACAAAGAGTTCCCAACTGTTGCCCGGCCTGGTCAAAATTATAGGGCAGCGACCCCTGCCGGACGAGCGAACCCAGCGGGTCGGCATTGAGATTGCAAACTAATGGGGAACCGCCGAAAGACTCATTGCTCCACAATGAAATCAGGGCTTCAGCAACAGGCGAAAATTCACTGCCTGCATCGATAGATATTGAACTGACGGAACCCATGTCCCGATCCAAAAGCGATTTGAAATTCTCGAGCGATTTTGCCGGTACACCGAATTGCCCCGGAACGGCCAGTTGCAAATGGATCCCGTCGACACCTCCTTCGATATCTTCAGCAATGTCAGTCTTTGTCTGTTCGATCGAAGGGGCCGCATGCGTCTGATGAATTTTCCAGCCCTGCTCCTGCGTCGATGAGGCCAGGCCACGTGTCCAAGGGGCGTCGCTGGCTACCAGCTTGTCGGTGCCGATATTTCCGACCGTAGGGCTGTAAAGCGGTTCAATCTCAATATCGTCGTAGGTCCTGTGGATCAGTGTTTCTTCAAAGGATTGACCTTTTAAAGCCTTCTCAACGAGGGCCTGCCACTCAGACAGATCCGGAGCCGGAAATTTCTTGATAAAATTCATTTTATTCATGTCTATAGTATATATGCCGGTACAAAGCGTATGACATTGCTGTAAATCAAAACCAGCCTATAGAATCATTATACATTGGTCGTAGTTTTTTCGGCAATTATTGTGTTCAAATTGATAAATTATAAAAAAAGCGGTCGCTCCTGAGAGCCCCCGCTTCTTTGAATCAGAAAATTCAAGCCTGAATTAGTATGTCATTGTTGGCTTGAGTTGCTTTGCGTGCTTGACCCATTTCTCGACCTGGGCGAGACCGGGAAGCTGGCGCACGAGCTTCTTCTTACGTTTGGCATTGGCTTCGGCCATTGCCTGATGAAGATTTTCGGGCTTCCGCTTCCTAAGTTCCTTGACGGTATCAACACCGGCAACTTCCAGAAGTTCAGAATATTCCTCGCCCACACCCTTAACGCGGAGAAGGTCAGCCATATTGGTCCATTTCAGGATCAGCTTTTCTTCGATACCGGTTTGCTTTGCCAGGTCCTTACGACCTTTCTTCTTGGCGCCGGCGTCCAGGAGTTTACCTGTGCTTGAAATACCGTTTGATTTAAGAATCTTTTTATACTTCACACCGATACCCTCGATTGTGTCGATAGGGTAGCTCATTTTTAAAACCTCCTCATTCAGTCCATATTCAATTGGGGTTCTGAATCCAGTTTTTGGATTTTTCATTTCTACGAAATTACTTCTGCCAGTAATTCCACAGCGCTTCAACCGCTAAATAACTTTTTCACAAGTCGAAGGGAACACCATCGAATACCGACATGTAACGAGCATAAACTTGGAAGTCGGTCTTGGAATTCGTAAGCGCCAGCGGACGGAGCTCTAAATGAAATCGCTGAGGCCGGGAACCGCGTCAGTTACGTTTTTCACCACATCCTCTCCGGCTGTTACGCGGGCATGGTCGAGAAATTCCAATCCGACAGTTTTGGCCTGATCCATATCCAGTCCGATAGACTGCATGCCCGACATCAGTTCCATGAGAGGATTGCCGCCTCCACCACCTCCAAACAAGCCACCGAGGGATTCGGTTAGGTTCCCGACGACGTCTGAATTTGATGAGGTGTCCGAATCGGCTAGCATTTGGTCAGCACCGGGGAGCGCCGCTATCAGGGAGGAGAATTTTTCATCGCCAGCATATTGTTTTAAAAGGTTTAATATGACTGCGACAGCTTTCTCTGCGATTGCTGAGTCAATGCCTAGTTTGGTAGCAATTTGCTCAATGAAGCCTTCCATGTTCGTATTCTCCAGAAAATCCACAGGATCGTAATTTAACGCGCCACCTGCACATAAGCTATAAATAGGTATCTAACAAGGTTGATCTGGCGATTGCAAAAGTTCATGAGACATGCATAGAGTCGGTCAACAGGTCCACAATTGTCGTGTAAAAGACAAGAGCAACGTCGAATACAAGCGATCAGGAAGTGCCGGTTCGAACCCACGGCCGGCGGCAAACAGGGAAATCTATACATGAGTGAAGAGACCTCGATTTTTATCGGCAAGAGCACCAAGAGAGAAGGGCTGGAACTCAAACTCGCCAACAGGCATGGGCTGATCGCTGGTGCGACGGGGACAGGAAAGACCGTTTCCCTGCAGATTCTGGCAGAAGGATTTGCTGATCACGGTGTTCCCGTGTTCTGTTCGGATGTCAAAGGCGACCTTTCGGGTATTGCTGCGGCGGGTGTTTCAAAGGACTTTCTGGAGAACCGGGCCGAGAAAATCGATTTTCACGATTACAAGTATGAAGCTTACCCCGTCATATTCTGGGATCTATTCGGAGAACAGGGGCATCCCATTCGCACAACGATCGAAGAGATGGGACCGCTTCTTCTTTCTCGTCTGCTCGATCTCAATGAAACCCAAGAGGGCGTTCTTAATATTGCCTTTCGCGTAGCCGATGAGGAGGGGCTTTTGCTGCTCGATCTCAAGGATCTGCGAAAGCTGCTTGTCAATCTTGCCGAACGCGCCAGCGAACTGACCACGGAATATGGCAACGTTTCCAAGAATTCTATCGGCTCGATCCAACGACGGTTGCTGGTTCTGGAAGAACAGGGCGGTGAGAATTTCTTTGGCGAACCGGCTCTGAAAATCAGTGATTTCATGCGAACCGAGCGCAATGGCCGCGGGTTTATCAATATCCTGGCGGCGGACCGGCTGATGGGGTCGCCCCGGCTCTACGCGACATTTCTTCTTTGGCTGCTCTCCGAACTGTTTGAGGAATTGCCGGAAGTCGGTGATCCGGAAAAGCCGGAACTCGTGTTCTTTTTCGATGAAGCCCATTTGCTGTTTGATGAGGCGCCCAAGGCTCTGCTTGAAAAAGTCGAGCAGGTTGTCCGTTTAATTCGTTCGAAAGGTGTCGGCGTCTATTTTGTTACACAGAATCCCCTGGATGTCCCGGATACGGTATCGAGCCAGCTTGGCAATCGCATTCAGCATGCGCTGCGGGCCTTTACACCAAGGGAACAACGCGCTGTTCGCGCCGCGGCTGAAACATTCCGCCCTAATCCGGACCTGGACACGGAACAGGTCATCATGGAACTGGGGGTTGGTGAAGCTCTGGTATCGACCCTTGAAAAGAAGGGGCATCCTTCAATCGTGCAGCGGACACTGGTTCGACCGCCATCCTCCAGGCTTGGGCCTCTGACGGATAAGGAGCGTCGTGAAGTTATCAAAGACAGCCCGTTGATGGGCTTGTATGAGGATGAGGTTGATCGAAAATCAGCTTACGAGATTCTCAAGAAACGGGCGGAAGAACTGAGAAAGCGGGAAGAGGAACTTGCAGAAGCCGGCCGTGATCAGGAAAGACATGGATCTTTCCGCGTTCCGCGCCGCCGGTCGACGACTTCAAAAAGACGTACGACACGTCGCCGTTCGTCTCGACGGCAAACAGCTTCTGAAACTTTCACGAAATCTGTCCTGCGATCCCTTGGCTCATCCCTGGGGCGGGTGCTGGGACGTGCCATTCGTGGTGCCCTCGGCGGACGCTAAGGCAACGACGCCAAACCACCGACACTTAACCACCGACAGTGGCAGGCAGCGAACTTGCTCGCGGAATTTGGCGATCAAGAATGAGACGACTTGCAACCCTTGCAATATTTGCCGGCTATGCCTATATGCGCCCTGCATAGAACTAACAAAATTAAAAGCGGCGGTTGAGATGACCTAATGGTTCAACTGCCGCTTTTTGTCATTAGGCGTGTCCCTCGCGGTTTCAGCAAACAGCTTTCTCTAAAAATCTTAGAGTTACGCTCCTCATTTTGCGCCAATGCGATTAATAATATGTCCAAGGTGCAATTTCCTCCCGCGTTCAATGGTTATGGGCAAACTGAACGGGACCTGAATGCCTGCTTCAAAGGACATTCAGCCGAATTTGATTACATTTATCTTCACTGGAAATTCGGGCAGAGGAGAAGTGCGATGCGAAGGAATGCACTTCGGGTTTATACATTAATTGCTGCAACCCTGCAGTCTGT
>JANQOC010000676.1 GCA_028279265.1 Hyphomicrobiales bacterium | reverse complement strand
TGGCACTAGCGCAAAATCAACTCCTCGAACCGTTCATACTCGCAATACCCATTCTCCGGCGGATAAGCACTTTGATTTCAATCAATGTCGCTAAATATTTAAATATCTAAACTTCCAAGACAACACATCTGCGATGAATAGGTGGGAAAGGCAATTCTTATGAATGTAAAAATAGCAGACATCATGGCCAAGCGGGTCATTACCGCTGCACGTCACTATACCGTTGATCAGGTCCGTTCGATGATGGAACGCAATCGCATTGGTGCGATCCCGGTTGTCGATTCTGATAATATTCCACTGGGCATTATCACATCCACGGATCTCTCGCGGCCACGCCTCAAAGACCACACGCCGATCAGCCGTATCATGTCGAACGAGGTGAAAGCCATTCCCGCCTATAATGATGTCAGTGCCGCCGCCCGCGCCATGAGGCGCGACAAAATCCATCATCTGGTCGTGACCCATGAAAAGCAGGTCGTGGGTTTGATCAGCTCGTACGATCTTTTAAAGCTGGTTGAGGGTCATCGCTTCACAATGAAAAAAGCACCGGCGCAAAAAAAGAAGTCGAAAAGAGCGCGAAGATAAAACCCGTCAAGCGATCCGGCTTCATGGCCCGGAGACCTGTCCTGTCCGATCTGAAACTTGCGGCGACAAAGCCGAATGTAGATGCAGTTATCGACTGCTCATCGGAGGTATCCCTCGTAATTACCCCTGTTTGGCAAAACCTGTTCCTGAGTTATAGTCCTTATCTTCAATAGTCGGAACCGTGGACAAACAATTTCCCAATCCGGGGGACGGTCCTGGAAGCGCATCGGCAGAAATGCGCGAACCATTTGTCCACACTGCGGAGAGAACGGATATGCAACAGGACATCGAGTTTAAAAGCGCTGGCGAAACGATTAGAGGCTGGCTGTTCACACCGGACGGTGCGACCGGACCGTTTCCCACAATCATCATGGCGGGCGGCTGGTGTTACGTAAAAGAGCTTGTCCAACCCGACTATGCAAAAATGTTCGCTGACGCGGGCCTCGCCGCCATCCTGTTTGACTATCGAAATTTCGGGGCAAGCGATGGCGAACGGCGGCAGCACATAGATCCCAATGCTCAGATCGAAGATTACAAGAACGCCATTTCGTTCGCAGAAACGCTGGACCAGGTAGACTCCGCGCGCATTGGTGTCTGGGGACTGTCCTATAGTGGCGGTCACGCCCTTATTGTCGGCGCCACGGATCCGCGCGTGAAGTGTATTGTTTCACAGATCCCCGTCGTCGATGGTTACCGCAATATGCGACGCGTACACGGAACCATGGGGTTCCGGGATTTTGAAGCCCTGGTCATCAAGGATCGACGGGATCGTTTCAATACCGGTGAAGATGGTATGATTCCCCACGCGGCCCCCGACCCGGCGACGGAAATTTCCACCTGGCCGTTTCCCGAGACCTATGAGACCTTCAAAGTCCTCAAGGCCTCCGAGGCTCCGGCCTATGAAAACCGCTCGACGATAGAGTCCGCCGAACTTCTCATGTCCTACAACGTCATGCCGTTCCTGGCGCGTATCCTGGATATACCAACCCCCGTTGTTGTCGCGGAACATGATGATCTGACCCTTTGGGATCTCGAAATTGAAGCCTATAACGCCCTGCCCACGGCAAAAAAGAAAATGGTGGTCATCGGCGACTCGACCCATATGACATTGTACAGCGACCAGTCCCTGCGGGCCCAGGCCGGACG
>JANQOC010000671.1 GCA_028279265.1 Hyphomicrobiales bacterium | reverse complement strand
CCAGAGCACGAGGATTGCAGCGAGCGCAAGTATCGAAATCCAGCCCATGCTGTACTTGAAGGTACGCCGGTGCAATCCATCCAACAGCATTATAATGCCAGTGCTGAACCACCACAAAAGAATGGCAAATAGCGCCGGTATTAATATTGATGCCATTCACTGCACTCCAAAGAAAAGTTAATGCTACCAGGCCGGGGCGAGGCGGCTTCGTTCCGGGATTTCATTTTTCCTGACAGGGAGAAGATAAAGTCTTGCTATGGTTGTTGCGACCGCACCGAAATAAATGCCCCGCTTAAACAAACCTGATACGCCGCCTTTGGATTTGGCATCGTCCATCGCATTGGCATAGCGGACCAATTCTTTTAGGCGTGCCAGAAACTTCGGATTGTCAACATCCAGCATCAGGGGGAATACCTGGCGTGAAATTTCACTTGTTACGCGAAATACCTGCATTCCATATTCGGTGGGATCGACATCGAGCGCTTTGTGGAATTCATCGCGCCGGTGATCTCTGACAAACATGGTGGCAAAGACGGCGAGCAGGAAAAAGCGGACCCAGAGTTTGTTCAATCCTGAAAGCACATCCGGCCGGGCACGCATCAATAATGCAAAGGCTTCTCCGTGGCGAAACTCATCATTGCACCATTGTTCGAACCACTTGAAAATGGGATGGAAGCGCTTGTCGGGATGGCGTTCCAGATGTCTGAAGATGGTTATATAGCGGGCGTAGCCGATTTTCTCTGAAAGATAGGTCGCATAGAATATGAACTTCGGCTGGAAGTACGTGTACTTTTTCGTCTTCGTCAGGAACCCGAGGTCGACGCCAATTCCAAAGTCTTTCAAGGTATCGTTGATGAAACCGGCGTGCCTGGACTCGTCCCGGGCCATGTAGCTGAAGAGCTCACAAATATCCTTGTTGGTTCCCCGTTTTTTCATTTCCGCATAAAGTACACAACCGGAAAACTCCGCGGTTAATGAACTCACCAGAAAATCAACAAATTCTTTTCGCAAACCCTCTGGCAGACTTTCGAAGTCGACCTTATCCCACTCATCGGTTCGTTTGAAGTGTCCCTTGTTCGGATCAGAACGTAACTCGGCTATCAGTTCATCCCACTCGGCACGAACGGGTGTTACGTCAATTTTGTCCAGTTCATCAAAATTGGTGGTATAGAACCGGGGACTGAGTATGGTATCCTCTTTTGCCAGTTCCGTTGTGTGGCTGATGACTTGTGCGTCAGATTGTTGACTCATAACTTCCTCCTCTCCGAGAAGCTGAATTCACAAAGCTCCATAAATTCCAGTTTGCCGGTTAGCCGTACCCATACTCGTTTCAGCCAGCCGGCCCGAATAATTGTGGCCTGCCTCTGGAACTCCGCCGTCTCTCCATAGGGGACTTGGATCGGTGCTCCGTGCACGATGACTTCGTCACCCGGATGGATCTGAATGTCCTGTTCGAAGTCGACGGCAGTGTAAAGGCTCTCGAATGTGTTCGAGACAAAGACCTTGCAGGGGACTTCAATCCGGCTTTGTGACATGGCAATTCCCGAAGAATTTTCTAGTGTTAGGCTTCTATCCATCAGCGGACCCCTTTGACTCAAATAGTCCCATAAATACGCGCAGGTTCGTTTCCCCAAATGCACCCAGGTCGACAACTCTTCCCGTCTGCGGATCCTCGATAAACAGTCGCCCATCGTGTAATCGACTGAGACGGAATGGAGGTGTCGAATCGATACCTCTTGATCTTCGATCCCGGGCAAAGCCACGCATGACTCCCCTGAGAAAACCGTTGGTGCCGGGCTCAAGGACCTGAATGATTTGTGCAATCCGGGAGTCATAAACGACCACTGCACCGTCATTGCGGTCCTTGAAGCTTATTGTTCGTTCCTCGGCAGGCTCCATCTGGGGCATCCGCAGTGTACCAATATTCTGTTTGTGTCCGACGGCGCTGAAAATTATTGTGACAACGACGAGTAGTGCCACAGCGATCAGGGCCAGTCTGGGCAGCGGTTCCGGTTTATGTTCGTGTTCGACAGTCATAGCTATATTTACGCAGCAGTCTCGAGAGATCGAAGCTGTCCCGATGTGCCCGAAACTTCTTTCTCCACTTTTTGGTCCAGTTGATTGTGTTGCTGGTCTTGTTGTCGCTCGTGAACCGATGACAGGGCTTCAACAAGTATGTTGGCGACTTTCTCGCTATTCTTGATATTGCGGATCATGGGCTGTACCGGATTGAATTGCCAGGGCCGGACATTAGGCCACAGATGAAGATAGCCGAACTTGTCACGATCATTGATCGTTACGGGAATATCTCCCGTTCCATTGTGATAAGTTTTCAAATCGGCTTTTTCGATACGCACCAGCGGAATGTTTATCATCATAGGGAGAGCCACGCCGAAGCGCATGACGATCCGGGAATTCGTTATGGTATAGATCGTCGTCCTACTGTAGAGCCAGGCAAAACCTGTCAAAATAGCCAGTCCGATTGTTGAAATCAGAATCACCAAAAATGTGCCAATTAGGCTTTCTACCAGGGGGATGCCTGCATAAACCTGCGACGCGAATTTCCAGCAGATCAGGATGAGAAAGTAGAGGCTAATCACACGGGTATGAAAGGTGCGCCGGGCCATTGCCGTCCAGTCGGGCGAGCCGCGCCACAGGACCCTCTCTCCAGGGGGGAGTTTGCCAGGCAGACCTGGAATCGGTTCATAGTCATAAGAACTCATAGAATGGGCTCCTGTCTCATCGGGTCGGCATAAAGCTGTCCACCACCGTAATAGGCGCTGATCATATCTTCTTCGAGCTTGGTGACCTGGTCAGGATTTTTCAGCTTGGGAACATTGGCGAAATGTTTTGCGTAGATACTCTGTACCTTAACTTGTGGACGGATATAGGTCTTCACCCTCGCAAAAGGCATGGGAAGGAGCACGGTTCCGCCACCGGCTTTGCTGTCCAGCTCAACTTCCAGATAGCGGATAAGAAACTCGGTCTTGTCGATCCAGACATCTTTGACCGTTCCCGCCGGCTTGTTGTCGCCACCGACAACACGCATGCCCCTCGGGTCCGGATCATTGTCCAGGACAGAATAATCCCTGGCGATCCTCAAGGGGGCGATCCTTGGATGTCCTTCGAGGTCCCAATCGGGGACGTCTTCTCGTTCCGCATAGGCTGCGGGGCCAACCGCGTCGACCATGGGATCACCGGTTGGAATCAGGGGAGCGCCGGACCAGCCTTCGGCAGGCTTTGCTTTTGGTTCGCGCGTATCAGGCCGGCTATGAGTCACGGGTTTATCTTCGTGTGGGACGCGAAAATATTTGGGCTCTGGAATGAATAGCCAGCCCTGGGGTTCCGGTTTTCCGGTGACCTCGGAAATCACCGGGTACCCTTCTCGCCGGTCTTCCCTGCGCAGATAAATGATAAGCCCGGCGAAAAATATCCAGAAAATATAGAGCTCCACTTGTGCGACATCGATATTCCCAATAATCGCTCCGACTTCCATAGCAACCTCCATTCAATTGGTTCAACCGGGAAATTCCGCCAAACCAAATTTTTCCGCCTCCGCTTTTGTTCTTTGATGTCCGTAGCGAACCAGCGGCCCGATTGCCACCAAAGTTGCAAAGCAAAGCAAAATCTCAAAGTGATAAACGACTGAATAGCCAAATACGGGATCCTGAAAAGTCGTCCCCAGGGCCCCGGTCGAAGAGATAGCCGTTACCCCGTCACGAATGCTGCCACCCAGGGCAATGGCGCATCCTGTTGCCGTGGCCTGTACAGCGCCCCAGGCCCCCAGAGCCAGGCCGCCAAATCCGTCCTTTGCATAATCCATTACAGCGGTCAGAGTTCCGACCGCGAACAATCCTGCGCCCAGTCCGATGAGAATGGTGCCGCAGTAAAAGATGAACTTGGAGCCAAAGGTTCCGGCAAGTATGACAAGGCTGAACGCAATGATGCCGATCATCACTCCGAAAGCCGCAAACCGATAGGGATCGCTGCCATTGGTCAGTGCACACGCGGCTATGACCAGGCCAAGAAGTGTACCCGCGGCCAGCAATGCCGTCAGCATTGTTGTCGCGGCCACGGACATATCCAATATCTCGCCGCCATAAGGCTCGAGCAAGATGTCCTGCATTGTAAAGGCGGCAGTTCCCAGACCGACGCTGACAAGCATGCGCGTAGCGCGGCCGACTCTGCGGAATTCCTTCCACGCCGACAAGAATTCGGGACGAGGTTTCGTGGGCAATGTCTGGGACGGGTCGATTGTTTCTTGTTTCCAAAGGGCAATGATGTTCAATACCATTGTCAACACCGCGGCACCCTGGATCACTTGAATCAACTTGATCTGACTGAAATCGTTTAAAAGATATCCGAATACCAGGGCACTCACGACCATGCCTACAAGGAGCATCGTGTAAAGCAGGGCCACAACCTGGGGCCGGGACTTTTCGTCAGCGAGATCCGTCGCCAGAGCCAACCCGGCGGTTTGGGTCATATGGATTCCAAAGCCGACGAGCAAAAACGCCAGTGCGGCCCCAACTTGTCCTGCCCAGACCGGACCATTGGCGGCATCGGAGAGGACGAGCAAGGCAAACGGCATAATCGCAAATCCGCCGAACTGTAGAAGTGAACCAAACCAGATATAAGGGACCCGTTTCCAGCCGATGTAGGAACGGTGGACATCAGAACGAAATCCGATGAGCGCACGCATCGGCGCCAGGATAAGGGGAAGGGCGACCATGGAGGACACAAGCCAGGCGAAAACGCCGAGTTCGACAATCATCACACGGTTCAGTGTTCCGGTGATCAGGACCACCGCCATACCTACGGTTACTTGAAACAGCGACAGGCGCATCAGACGTCCCAATGGCAATTCAGGTGTCACTGCATTGGCAAACGGCAAATAAGCCGGCCTCAGTGTCCGCCATGTCTGGGATATTTTGTCGCTGAAGTTCTGCATCAGTTGCTGAGCTCCATGGCCTGGGACTTGTAGAATCCTCGGGAGATGCGAACTGTTCGCATGACCTCCCAGTCTTCGAATTCCGCGCGCGTCGTAAGATTGTCCCGCAATTCAGTTTCGCTGATGGGTGCAATTCTCGGGGCCCGGTCCTGTTTCGGGAAAAGCTTGCCGGCTCCATGCATAACCGCCAGTGCCGGTGTTCGCGGAGCGAATGTAAAGATAACGGATTGATTGGTTCGATCCTGAAAACCGGCAAGAATATCCAGGACCTGGTGCAGAGAATAGTGGATCAAAGAATCCAGGGCGACGATATAATCGAACTGTCCAAATTCGGGGTCTATGAAATCACCGGCATGGAATTCGACGCCT
This sequence comes from Hyphomicrobiales bacterium, assembly GCA_028279265.1. Classification (GTDB taxonomy): domain Bacteria; phylum Pseudomonadota; class Alphaproteobacteria; order Rhizobiales; family CAYWUX01; genus JANQOC01. The sequence continues at coordinate 2,094 of JANQOC010000671.1, read as the reverse complement.
GACGTTCCCACAAATGACGGCGCTCTAGACCTGGCAATGTCTATGAGATTGGGAGAAATATCCACGGCGACAACCGAGGCGCCGCGAAGAGCCATTTCAACAGCCAGGCTGCCGGTTCCGCATCCGGCATCCAGTATACGTTTACCCTTCAGATCCGATGGCAACCAGTTCATAAACGTAGAACGCATGAGGTTGCGCCCTTCACGGACAGTCTGGCGAATACGACTCACCGGGGCATCGGACGTCAATTTTGACCAGGCATCCAATGCCGTCTCGTCAAAAAATGTCTCGAGCTGATTGCGTCGCTGTTTGTAGGAAGCTTCTGCCATCAGTCAAATCCCAGAAAGTCAAAAATCTCTCTGTCCTTCATAGGTTCCGCAATCAGCGGATCGGTTCCCTTCCAGAGCAGCGCTGCGAGACGCAAATATTCATTTTGAACAGCCTCCAGTTCTGGAGAAGTGTCCATTTCAAACAAAGTCATTTTTTTCAAACGGCTGCGCCGGATAACATCCAAGTCGGGGAAATGTGCGAGACGCTGCAAACCGATGTGATCGTTGAAACGGTCGATTTCATCGGTGTCGACACTGCGGTTGGCGATAACGCCTGCCAGCCGGACATCATAGTTCTTGGATTTGGCCGTTATGGCGGCAACGATACGGTTCATGGCAAAAATGGAATCGAAATCATTGGCCGTAACGATCAGTGCCCGGTCCGCATGCTGAAGCGGGGAGGCAAAGCCGCCGCACACCACGTCACCAAGAACGTCAAAAATCACAACATCCGTATCTTCCAGGAGATGGTGCTCCTTGAGCAGTTTGACCGTTTGCCCGACGACATATCCGCCACATCCCGTACCTGCAGGTGGGCCGCCCGCTTCCACGCACATAACGCCGTTGTAACCTTCATAAACAAAGTCTTCGATACGCAGTTCTTCGGAATGAAAATCGACGGATTCAAGCGCATCGATAACGGTTGGCACGAGTTTCTTGGTTAGGGTAAACGTCGAGTCATGCTTGGGATCACAACCGATCTGAAGAACCCGTTTTCCAAGCTTCGAGAATGCAGCGGACAGGTTGGAAGAGGTCGTGCTTTTGCCAATTCCGCCTTTGCCGTAGACCGAAAAAACTTTCGCCGTACCGATTTCCAGCTTGGGATCCAGCTTAACCTGAACACTGCCTTCGCCGTCGGCTCTGCTGACGAGGTTACTCGATTTGACAAGTGTGTTTTGCAGCGGTAGTTCCGTCATATTTTCCTCGTTTATCGTCAGGCTGCGGCGCTGTCGGTAACGCCTTCAAGCCTGTCTTCCAGTGCTTCGGTGGCCTGATGCAGGGCCTCAAGAGTTTCTTCGTCGGCGGACCAGAAACGCCGATCATGAGCTTCCAAAAGGCGATTGGCGAGTTTTGCCGAAGCTTTGGAGTTCAAATTGGCGAGCCGCTCTCTCATTTCATCGTCAAGGACATATGTGTCGGTGATTTGCTGATAGATCCAGGAATCCACCTGTCCTGTTGTTGCCGACCATCCCATTGTGTTTGTTATCTGGGCCTCGATTTGCCGCACACCCTCATATCCATGATCCAGCATGCCCTCATACCATTTGGGATTGAGGGTTCGGGTACGGGTTTCCAGGGCAACCTGTTCATTCAGGGTGCGGACTTTTGCCGTGCCGCGGGTCTGGTCACCGATATAAACGGGGACGTCTTCTCCCTGAACTTGTTTTACAACTCGACCGATGCCCCCGAGAGTATCGAAATAGTGGTCAATCGTCGTGATGCCCAGTTCAACGGATTCCAGGTTCTGATAGGACAACTCCACATTGCCAAGAATGCTTCTGAGCAGCTCCGTTTGTTTGACCGGTTTGCCATCGCCGTCATAAGCAAAGCATTTTCGATTTTGATAAGTATCCGCAAGTTCGCTGTCATCTGACCAGCAGCTACTGTCGATCAGGTGATTGACGTTCGAACCGTAAGCGCCTTCAGCATTGGAAAACACACGCAATGATGCGGTGTTTAGATCACAATCATTGGCCGCCATGTAGGCCAGGGCATGTTTCCTCAGAAAATTCATTTCTTCAGGTTCGTCCGCCGCGGCAACCAG
>JANQOC010000651.1 GCA_028279265.1 Hyphomicrobiales bacterium | reverse complement strand
TGGATCTGCAGATTGGGGTTGAGGCTGCCGCGCACGAAATCAATGGATTCCTTGAGCTGGGTGATCCCTTCCAGGGCGAAAAACTCACACTGGACCGGGACCAGCACGGAATCCGCTGCCGCCAGTGAATTCAGTGTCAGAATATTCAGGGACGGCGGGCAATCGATCAAAATATAGTTGATGCGCTGCTCCGGCGGAATCTGCTCATCGGCGGCTTTCAGCCCCATGATCGAATCGCGCAGGCGAAAAGCCGGGTTTGGAACATTTTTCAGTTCCGGCTCGATGCCGGCTAGATCGCGGGTGGCCGGTGCGATTTTCAGTCCGGGCACACTTGTCTGCACCGCGGCCTGGGCGAGGGTTGCCGTTTTTGTCAGCACATCGAAGGTCGAAATCGCCCGGTCATTTTCCAAAATGCCCAGGCCCGTACTCGCATTCCCCTGGGGGTCCAGGTCAATCACGACCACTTGTTGCTTGACCGCGGCAAGCGCCGTCCCCAGGTTGATCGCCGTTGTTGTTTTACCGACACCGCCCTTCTGGTTGGCGACAGCCAGCACTCTCAATTCGCTTTGTCCGGTATCCATTCTGTCCACGTAAACCTCTCTTTCGCAGGGAATGCCTCCCTACACGCCGGCCAGGTTCGTCACTTTGATCACGCATCCCTCGGGAGCGGATTGACTTGCAATTTTGTGATACGCAAAACACCAATGCTTTTGAGCGGCCTCGATTTCCGAATCGGCGTTTTTGCCCTTCAGAAACAGGCCGATGGTCTCCTGCGCGAAGAATGGCTCAGCATAAGCCAGCAGCTTGTCCAATGGAGCAAGGGCACGCGCGGAAACCACGTCTGCAGGTTTAACAGTAACCGAGTCGATCCTTGATTCAATTCGTTGATTATGGATTTCCACAGGGGCGTTCAGAAGCCTTTTAAGCTCCCGCAGGAAGGTACATTTACGGCCATTGGCCTCAATGAGATGAACGGTGAACTGCGGATCCGCCTTTTTCAGCAAGGCGACGACAAATCCCGGAAACCCGGCGCCGGAACCGAGATCCACCCATGTTCGGGCATCTGTCGGTGCCAGCTCCACCAGCTGGGCGGAATCGAAGAAATGCCGGTGCCAGATATCGTCCAGGGAGTCTTCGGCCACCAGATTCTTCACAGATTGCCAACGGCGGAGGAGGCTTTCATATTGGATAAGATCGTCCAATGTTTCACGTGAAACAGAGCATCTGGCAGCGAAATCCTCGGCATTGCGAACGCTATCCAATTTTCAGATACTCCCCACCGGGTTTGCTGTTTTGATCGCGGATCAGCCTGGCGGATCGATCTTTCCGTCTCAGGCTGATTTCCGGGTTTGCATTTTGCGGATGGCCGCGAGCACAATCATCAGGGCCGATGGGGTCATTCCATCGATGCGCGAGGCCTGCGCCAGGGTCACCGGCCGATGGGCTTCGAGCTTTTCCCTGAGCTCATTGGACAGGCCGGATATCTGCCCGTAATCGAACGCGTCCGGAATATCCAGTTTTTCATCCCGTCGATAAGCCCGAATATCGGCTTCCTGACGCGCCAGGTAGACGGCGTATTTGGAATCCACTTTGAGCTGGTCGGCGATCGGTCCCGGTATGTCGGCCAGCTGCGGCCAGATGTTCGCCAGGTCCGCCATCTCGATTTCGGCCAGAGACAAGAGATCATAGGCGGAACGCCGGCGACCGTCCTGGTTCAGACGAAGTCCGTGTTTGTTCGCTTCGCTGGGGGTTATGCTCAGCTCTTTCAGCATGCCCTCGGCAGAGGCGAGGATTTGTGCTTTTCCCTTGAAGGCCTCCGCGCCCACGGCACCGACACAGCCAACATTAAGGCCCAGGGGCGTCAACCTCTGGTCGGCATTATCCGCCCGCAGACGCAGCCTGTATTCCGCCCGCGATGTAAACATGCGATAGGGTTCCTGAACGCCACGGCTGATCAGATCGTCGATCATCACACCGATATAGCCATCGGTACGGCTGATCGTGAATGAGGACGGCGCCGCATTCAGGGAAAGCACGGCGTTCAATCCGGCAATCAATCCCTGGGCCGCGGCTTCTTCATAGCCGGTCGTACCGTTGATCTGGCCGGCAAGATACAGCCCGGTGACCACGCGGGTTTCAAGGCTGGGTCGGAGTTCCCGCGGATCCACATAATCGTACTCGATCGCATAGCCGGGCCTGATGATGCGGGTATTTTCCAGTCCGGGAATGGTTTTCAGAAAGGCTTTCTGAACGTCTTCCGAAAGCGAGGTGGATATACCGTTG
>JANQOC010000232.1 GCA_028279265.1 Hyphomicrobiales bacterium | reverse complement strand
ACTTTGCTCCGTCACCAGTCAGGATCGTCATAACGCGCCATTTCGCAATCAACCGGTGCAGAGCTGGTTGCGCGTATCTCACTGGCGCGCACGATGCGGACAGGTCGAGCCGACAATTCGAGGATGAGCTTTCGGCGAATGGCTTCGGTTAGCTCATTCTTTTTTAAGACCGGGTACACGAATGATGATGGTCCGCCAATAACACAGTCGCGAAAATATTGGTCAAGCCCGTATCCGTCTGCACCGCGATACATTGCCGGTGACAACATAATGGGTAACCCGTTGATGATGATCCCTTTGCGCAAAACCGCTTCGCGCACGGGAAGAATATCGGGGCCTCTTTTGTTCGGTCCGTCGCCCGAGACATCAATCACCTGACGAAAACTCTCGATGTCATTGCCGTCGAACAATTGCGCTGCGAATTCAAGGGCGCTTGATATCGATGTGCCGCGGATCGGAGAACGTGGTTTAGATGCCAGCATTTTGCGAAATTCTTCCGCACTGGAGCGATCAGAGATGACATGCCAGGGTACAAGCACCTGCTGGAGACCGTTTCCGGCCCACTCGATGTAAGTGACTGCAATACGGCCACGAACTCCCGAAAAGATTGCTTTCAGGAGTCTTTCATCGTCAAATGCTTCAAGAAATCCTCGCCGCTGTGTTTCATGTTCCTCGTAGCTCATGGATCCCGAGACATCGACAGCGATGACGAGTTCGACGTCGACATGGCGATTCGCAACCGCCGGTGAAGCCCATAAAATCATCAATGTGATTAGAGACAGCAATATTTTCATGCGAACATCTCCGATGAATCCGTCCTTCAATTGCGCCTTCCGCTACTGTTCTGACACGCGTTAATTTCAGGTCGTCAGGCTCAAATTGTCAGGCACAGTAAGACTGGATTGTTCAATTTAACGATCCAACAGCGCAACGTCCATCATCCCTGCTAGCGTGCAAATCCGGATCGGTGGGCCCATCCGGTCATCCGCATTTCCAGCCAGGCCATAATCGCGTACATACCGATACCCTCTATTGCCAGTGCAATAAGGCAGGCGAACACCAGGGGAACTTCAAAGTTCGCCTGCGCCGTCAGCATCATATGTCCGAGCCCCTTATTTGCGGCAATGGTTTCAGATAAAACCGACCCGATAAATGCCAGTGTGATCGCAACTTTAAGAGAACCAAAAAAGTAGGGGAGGGATCTGGGGATCCCGACTTTTGTCATGATGTCCAGTTTTTTTGCACCGAGGGCGCGAAGGACATCCTCCATTTCCGGTTCAATTGTTGCCAATCCGGTGGCGACATTAACAACTATGGGAAAGAACGAAATAAGAAATGCCGTTAGAACTGCGGGTATCCACCCCGTACCGAACCACAAGACAAGAATTGGAACTACGGCGACTTTGGGAATAGAATTGAACCCAACCATAAGCGGGTAAAGTCCAGCATAGATGGTTTTGTTCCAGCCAATGAACAGGCCCAGGCCAAGGCCGAATACAACAGCAATGCCGAATCCGGCGAGCGTCGTCCAAAGGGTCTGGAAGGAATTGTTGACAAGGGCAGACCAGAATTCGACTGTTGCCAGGAAAATTGCCGTTGGCGTCGGCAGGATAAACTCGGCGATACCCAGCAATCGCACGGCCAGTTCCCAAACGACAAACAGGCCGATCGTACAGATCCAAGGTGCAGCTTTTACCCAGTCAATTCTCATTATTTGCGGGCCTCGGCAATATGACCCCGTAACTCGTGTACGATGTCGACAAAGAATTTTTCGTAAAGCAGATCCAGCTCTCTGGGTCTGTCTATATCCACTGTGCGTTCCACAAGAATTCGCCCGGGTCGCGCGCTCATCACAAAAATCCGATCCGCAAGAAATACAGCTTCGCGAAGATCATGGGTGACCAGGATGGTGGTGAAACCCTTTTCCGCCTGGAGATCGCGTATAACGCACCAGAGTTCCTCCCGGGTAAAGGCGTCGAGAGCCGCGAATGGTTCATCCAGCATGAGTAGTTCGGGCTCATGTATCAGGGCGCGACACAAGGAAGCCCGCTGTTGCATGCCTCCCGATAGCTGCCACGGATACTGGCTACCCGCGCCCTCCAGCCCGACTGAAGCGAGGAGTTCATCGGCAAGTTTTCGATATTGTTCCTTGTTAGATCGCATCTGCCGGCGATGAGGCTGTACGATCTCCAGCGGCAGTAAGATATTGTCCGCCGTTTTTCGCCAGGGAAGCATGACAGGATTCTGAAAGGCCATCCCGGCAATCTTGACGGGTCCCTTAACCTCGTCCCCGTCAATTCTGACGGAACCTGTCGTCGGGAAATGCAGGCCCGTCGCAAGTTTCATCAATGTGGATTTTCCACATCCCGATGGGCCGACAACCGCGACGAACTCGCCCTTTTCGACGCGGAGATTCAATTCGTCGACGGCGAGTGTGCCTTCATCGCCTCCCTGCGGTTTGTAGCGCAGGGAGACATCGTTGATTGAGATAAACGATTGATCGGATGACATAAATAGTAGCCGGAAGATTCCTATTTAATCATTCGTTCGGCTTTTGGAGGCAGGAACGATGGATCAAAAATCGTTTTCGGATCTGGCTTTTTCTTGAATTCATAGGTCAGCGCAATTTGATCTATCGATTTTGCAAGTCGCTCCATGTCGACGCCACCGAATCCGTTCTTTCTTACTTCGTCGGTCACAATGTTCTGCTTTATCGCCATTTGCAGACGTTCGAGTTCTACATTTTCCCTGGCGACATCATTGTTCTTAAGCACATATTGAATGGAACCTGCGGGATCTTTAACGGCTTCCTGGAATCCCTGAATCGTCGTCTTCACAAAAGTTTTCACGGCCTCGGGATTCTCTTTTGCAAATTTGGGATTCACAATGATCACATTGCCATAGAGATCAAGGCCGTTCTCAGCCATGAGAATGACGGAGATATCGTCCTCCGGGACACCTTTGGACTTCAAGTTGATGAACGAAGAAAAAGAAAATCCCGTGATTGCCTGCACTTTACCCTGGGCCAGCATGGGCTCGCGAACCGGGAAACCGACATTCTCGATTTTCACTTTGGAGGCATCAATATTATTGGCCTTCACGAATGCTTTCCATTGAGCATAGGCTCCGTCCGGTGCCGGTGCTCCAAGGATTTTACCTTCGAGGTCCTTTGGTTTGGAAACGCCAAGGGACTTTCTGCCGATGACCGCGAAGGGCGGAGCATTGTAGATCATCATGATGGCAGTAACATTCAGTTCCGGATTTTGATCCCGGAATTTGATCAGCGAGTTAATATCAGCTGCGCCGATGTCATAAGTGCCTGATGCGACACGGGGAATGGCTTCCCTTGAACCCTTGCCGGTGTCCATGGTGACGTTGAGCCCATTTTTTTTGTAGTAACCTTTTTCAAGGGCTAACAGTAATGGCGCGGCAGGCCCTTCCCATTTCCAGTCATTGGCAAACTTAATGCTTGTTTCGGCCTGTGCCGAAAATCCGGCTATGACCATAAAAGATGTCAGTATCAGTTTCTTGAACATGTATCTTCCTCTCTCATCTATGTTTAGTCACTTTTAACGTGTTGTTACTTCCGCATTCCATTCGGCTGTCTAGTTAGTTGCAACTAAACATTGACCGATATCTCCAATTCCTCAAGCCATTTTTGGTATTCTATCAAAGGTGTATCACCTGGTCCCAGGGGCATTTCGATTCCCGACCAGAATGGCGGGATGATCCACGGGCGCTGACTTTCGATGATCGGCTTGTCCTGGGCGCGCACCAGGGTTGCAATATCCTCGTATGCCTTGTCCTGATCCGGATCAAGATTGAAATTTCGGGAGAAAGCCCAGAAATTCGTGGTCTTGTTAAAACGGTTCGGACAGGTCGCCAACCAGATGACGTATCGTCCATTGTCATTGTCTTTGACCAGTCTGATCACATTGGGCATGCCAACATAGTCGGTATAGTTATTCTTCACCCAGCCTGAATCGTCCTGCGAACGTTGCGAAACATCGGTTGTGGAATAATTCGGAGGTTGCTCGATCTCATACTGCATGACCAGATAGCGATTATCACGCCAGACCTTATGATCAGGGGGAGCAGGCTGATCTCTCTCTCCCAAAATTCCTTCATGGACCCACGGGAAATGCGTATCGTCAAGAGTCCCCATGATCATTCTTATTGAGCTCGTTTGCGTTGGCTCTTCCTCGTTTATGGAGACGGTCCGAAAGCTCAAGTCATCCCATTCCGGGTAGTCGGGGATATCGAACAAAGGATCATCTTGCAGGCAAACCCAGATAAGGCCGTACTTTTCCTGAACCTGATAACTTGGAACGCACGCACTCGGCGGAATTCGCCGGCCCGGCGGCAACTGCGGGATGCGAACACATCTTCCATCTGAACCATAGGCCCAGCCGTGGTAGGGGCATTGCAGGGATTGTGCGCCATCTATGTCGACGATCTCGCCCAGGGAAAGCCGCGCCTGAAAATGCCGGCAAACATCCCGGAAGGCTCTGATCCTACCATCCAGCTTGGCAAGAACGATCCCCGTTCCGAGCAGCTCAACTGAAAGAGGCTTGGTTTCCGGAAGATCGGATCGGCGCAAAACCGGATGCCAGAATTTGCGCATACCGTCATAGAATCCGGATACCGCTTCTTCAGAAGGGGTGTTTTCGAACGCAACATTTGAAAACTTTACGCGTGACTTGCTCATATGTTTTGTTCAGGGAACTTTGAAACCAATTTGCGGATTAAATAAATTTGGTTTCACCCCTCCCTACCGTTGCCAGACTGGTAATGCCTAATCTGTAACCAGTAATAGCAACAAACACCGCGCCTATTCAATCATTCGATTGCTCAAATATTTGCCATTGCATGGCAATTTCTTTTGCATTGAGTCATTTGTTTATTGCGAGACTGAAGTGCCGTAATTTCTGCGGTTCAGATTTGAGAGTCTATTCCACAAGATCCACGCCGCATAATAGCGATGGAACCGACAAAATTCGTGCGGCTTATTGCTTCAACCTTGATAGCTGTTCGGTATATCTGAACTGTGTCTGCTCCTCGTCAACAAGAGAGAGTTTGACTCCCATAGATTCGACGAGGGATTTGAAACAGTCTGGCATTCCCTGAATCGCTCTTAAGATGTCGCTATTGAGATCTCTATTGTGATGTCAGTGTCCGGCGTACGGCATCATGCCATCCCGAGAGTTTTCGGGTGCGATCCGGTTCCGTCATCTCGGGGTTGAATCTTTTTTCAAGCAGCCAGTTCTTGGAAAATTCTTCCGGCGACGGATAAAAACCGACTTGCATACCTGCAAGGTAGGCTGCACCCAGGGCCGTTGTTTCAAGAATGGAAGGACGATCCACTGGAACATCCAGGATGTCGGCCAGGAACTGCATTGTCCAGTCCGAGGCAACCATGCCGCCATCAACGCGTAGCACGACGTCTCCATCCGATGGCCAGTCGTTTTTCATGGCCGATAACAGTTCCGACGTCTGGTAACATACGGCCTCGAGCGCGGCGCGCGCCAACTCCTTGGGACCGGTTGCCCGGGTCAAGCCGAAGAGCGCGCCGCGGGCTTCCGCATCCCAGTGCGGTGCTCCCAGTCCTACAAAGGCCGGGACCAGATAAACATCCTGGTGGAGGTCGGCTGCCGTTGCCATGGAGCCCGTATCGGCAGCGTTTTCAATAATGCCAAGTCCGTCCCGCAACCATTGAACGGCGGCGCCGGCAACGAAGATGGAACCTTCAAGGGCATAAGTCGGTTTGCTGTTGAGTTGGTAGGCGATCGTCGTCAGCAGACGGTTCTGGGAATGTACCGGGGTTTCACCCGTATTCATGACTGCGAAACATCCGGTTCCGTAAGTGGATTTCAGCATGCCCGGTTCAAAGCATGCCTGCCCGACAGTCGCGGCCTGCTGGTCGCCGGCAATGCCGGCAATCGGTATGGAGGTTCCAAAGAGCTGCGGATCCGTCGAACCAAAGGCTGTGGCGCTATCCAGAACCTTAGGAAGCAGTTCTTTCGGAATGTCAAGAATATCGAGCAGGGTCGAATCGAACGCCCCCTGCCTGATGTCATAGATCAGGGTACGGCTGGCATTAGTGGCGTCGGTGGCGTGAACCTTGCCTCCTGTGAGGCGCCACAACAGGAACGTGTCAATGGTTCCAAAGGCAAGCTTCCCTGACCGGGCGGCTTCGCGGGCCCCTTCCACGTTATCGAGAAGCCATTTGATCTTCGTTCCCGAAAAATAAGGATCAAGGAGAAGACCCGTCTTTTCGGTAAATGTGTTTTCCACACCATCGGCCTTAAGCGCTGCGCAAAGATCCGCGGTTCTGCGATCCTGCCAGACTATGGCGTTGTGCAACGGTTTTCCGGTTGCTTTATCCCAGATGACCGTTGTTTCTCGCTGATTGGTAATGCCGATGGCAACAATGTCGGTTGCTTCCGCCTTGGCTTGTTCGAGGACTTCCCGGCAAGTCGACAGTGTTGTCCGCCACAGATCTTCAGGGTCATGTTCAACCCAGCCGGAGCGCGGATAGATCTGTGGAAATTCTTCCTGGGCGACGGCTTCTATTGCAAAGTCTTTAGTAAAGAGAATGGCCCGCGATGATGTCGTGCCCTGATCAATGGCAAGTACGTATTTACTCACAGCTTGTTCCTCTCTCCTGGTTCCCTCTGAGCCGCAAAAACAAAATTAGAGAACTCTAGTCGCAGAAGCTTTGGGAGCCTGAACAATAGCATGAGAACTGTCTCTCAACCATTCGCTCAATCCGTTTTCTTCTTCATGGGAAAACCGCAGGCCCAGCTTGGTGCGTCTCCAGAGTATATCCTCGGCGGTCAGGGCCCACTCGTTTCTCTGCAGATATTTGACTTCGGCTTCCGTTAGTCCGGCACCAAAATGTTTTCCCAGATCTTCCCAGTTACTTACATTCTGCAGAATGTCATTCAACTCGGTTCCACATGTGTGGACGAGCCGCAGGGCGTCCCGGCGATCGAGAAAGGGATATTCTTTTTCCGTCGATTCGATTAATGCGTCGATCTCTTCGACAGGAAAATTTCCGCCTGGCAGGGGACTGTGGCTTGTCCACGATCCTT
>JANQOC010000168.1 GCA_028279265.1 Hyphomicrobiales bacterium | reverse complement strand
GCGGTCAGCGACGGATCAAAGTTCGACATCTGGACCAGCGCCGTCGTCGTCGTCGGTTATGCCATACCCGGATTCCTATTTGCTGTTCTGCTGGTCGTTCTGTTTGCCGGCGGAACATTCCTTGTCTGGTTTCCGTTGCGTGGCTTGACCTCGGAAAACTGGGAACAACTTTCCTGGCCCGCGAGGATTGTCGACTATTTCTGGCACCTGGCGCTGCCGCTGACAGCGATGGCTCTGAGCGCTTTTGCCACAACGACATTTCTGACGAAGAACTCGTTTCTCGACGAGATTAAAAAACATTATGTGATCACCGCCCATTCCAAAGGTTTAACCGAGAAGCAGGTGCTTTACGGGCATGTTTTTCGTAATGCCATGCTGATCATCATTGCCGGTTTCCCCGGTGCGTTTCTTGGTGCATTTTTCACCGGATCGCTGTTGATCGAAACCATATTCTCCCTGGACGGCCTCGGCCTGCTGTCGTTCGAATCGATCGTCAATCGGGACTATCCGGTGGTCTTTGCAACGCTTTACATCTTCTCTCTTGTTGGTTTGATAATCGGCCTGATATCGGATCTGACCTATACCTGGGTGGATCCACGGATCGATTTCGAGACCCGGGAGGTTTGATCCATGGATGCCCGCACAACCGCCCTCCCGCCGGACAACAAACCGGTTTCAAAGTTCAGAGAACTATTGGGCCGCCGCGATCTCGTCAAGCTTTCGCCGATCAATCAAAGGCGATGGCAGAATTTCAAGGCCAACCGACGCGGCTACTGGAGTTTCTGGATTTTCCTTGTCCTGTTCATTGTCAGCCTGTTCGCCGAGTTCATTGCCAACGACAAGCCGCTGCTTCTGAAATATGACGGCGGCTACTATATGCCCGTATTCACCTCTTACCCGGAAACGACCTTCGGTGGAGAGTTTGAAACGGAAACAGATTATCGCGATCCGTTTGTCGCTGACCTGATTAAGGAAAAGGACGGATGGATGATCTGGCCCCTCATTCCTTACAGCTTCGACACGATCAATCTCGACCTTCCCGTGCCGGCGCCAGCTCCGCCCTCGTCCGAGAACTGGCTCGGAACCGATGATCAGGCACGCGATGTTGTTGCCCGTGTCATCTATGGCTTCAGAATTTCGGTCTTATTCGGATTGGTCCTCACGGTTTTCTCCTCGATCATCGGCGTTTGTGCCGGCGCCATTCAGGGATATTTCGGAGGCTGGACCGATTTGATATTCCAGCGCTTCATCGAAATATGGACCAGTATCCCATCGCTGTACCTGCTGATCATCATTGCCTCAATCATCGAACCAAATTTCTGGATTCTCCTTGGTATTCTGCTTCTTTTCAGCTGGGTCTCCCTTGTCGGCGTCGTTCGGGCGGAATTTCTCAGGGGGCGGAATTATGAATACATAAGGGCCGCGCGGGCACTTGGTCTTTCCAATTTCAAAATCATGTTCCGGCATCTCCTGCCCAATGCCATGGTTGCCACCCTTACCTTTATGCCCTTTATCCTCAATGGTTCGATTACGACACTGACGTCCCTCGACTTCCTGGGATTTGGCCTGCCGCCGGGATCACCATCGCTCGGAGAAATGCTGGCCCAGGGCAAGGCCAACCTGCAGGCTCCTTGGCTCGGGTTAACGGCATTTTTTGTAATCGCGATCATGTTGAGCCTCCTGATTTTTATCGGCGAGGCAGTCAGAGATGCGCTGGATCCGCGCAAGATATTCGAGTGAGATTGATTCTGATATGACGGAACAACCGCAAAATTCTCTGCTTGAAGTCAACGACCTGTCCGTGGACTTTAGGTCCGCGGACACCATAACCCATGCCGTGAAGTCGATTTCGTTCGACATCAAAGCCGGTGAAACCGTGGCATTGGTCGGGGAATCCGGCTCAGGGAAAACGGTGTCGGCTCTATCGATACTCAAGCTTCTGCCCTATCCGGCCGCCTCCCATCCATCGGGAATTATCAAATTCCGCGATCAGTCCATTCTCGACCTTGATCAGAACGGCATAAGGAAAATTCGCGGTAACCAGATCTCGATGATTTTTCAGGAGCCGATGACTTCGCTCAATCCGCTCCATACAATTGAAAAGCAAATCGGTGAAATTCTGGAACTTCATCAGAGTTACGAAGGTCCCGCAATTCAGGAACGGGTTCTTGAGCTCCTGAACAAAGTCGGCATCCGGGATCCGAAAACCCGGCTCGGCTCTTACCCCCACCAGCTCTCCGGTGGACAACGCCAGCGTGTCATGATTGCAATGGCGCTCGCCAATCAGCCGGACCTTCTGATCGCCGATGAACCGACAACCGCTCTCGACGTCACCATTCAGGCGCAAATACTCAAACTGCTCAAATCGCTGCAGGAAGAACTGAACATGGCGATGCTGCTCATCACCCATGATCTGGGTATTGTGCGCAAAATGTCAGATCGGGTGAATGTCATGAATCAGGGCGTTATCGTTGAAACCGGGAAGACGGAACAGATTTTTACATCGCCGGAACATGCCTACACCAAACATCTGCTGGATGCAGAACCTAAAGGCAAACCGCCGGAGAACAACGACAAGGCTTCGGTGGTCCTGGAAACCGACAACCTTAAGGTATGGTTTCCCATTAAACGGGGATTACTGCGTAAAACCGTCGACCATGTCAAAGCCGTCAACGGTCTTTCCCTGAAGATCAGGGCTGGCCAGACCCTGGGAGTGGTCGGAGAATCCGGATCCGGAAAGACGACCCTGGGTCTCGCTTTATTGCGCCTGATATCGAGCGAGGGTCCCATCGCCTATGTCGGCAATCGGATTGACGAGTATAATTTTAAAGCCATGCGACCACTCCGCCGGGATCTGCAGGTCGTCTTTCAGGACCCCTATGGCTCGTTGAGCCCACGGCTATCCGTGAGCCAGATCATCGGAGAAGGGCTGGCAATTCAAAACCCTGATTTGGAGTTCGAAGAGCTGCGGGAACGCGTCGCTCAGGCACTCGAAGAGGTCGGTCTGGATCCGGAGTCCCAGGACCGCTACCCCCACGAGTTTTCCGGTGGCCAGCGACAAAGGATTGCGATTGCCCGCGCCATGATTCTGGAACCGAAATTTGTCATGCTCGACGAGCCCACCAGCGCCCTGGACATGTCTGTTCAGGCCCAGATCGTGGATCTGCTTCGGGAACTCCAGAATAAACGCAATCTCGCCTATTTGTTTATTAGCCATGATCTTAAAGTGGTACGTGTGCTCTCGAACTATGTCATTGTCATGCGCAACGGCGAAGTAATGGAAGAAGGCGCTGCTGTTGATGTGTTTGAGAACCCGCAAACAGATTACACCAAAGCCCTCCTGGCCGCCGCATTTGACCTGGAAGTCGCGCACCAGGATGCCGTCTCGATGTAGTGCGTCATGTCGCTTCTAATTCTGACAACCGGTATTGACGAGCAGAATCTCGCCAGGGCGCTCCAGGATACGGATCCCGACCTGGATATACACATTGGACTGGATTCCCGAAATCTGGATGCCGTTCGTTTTGTATTGGCGTGGAAGCAACCCCCGGGATCCCTGACCAAACTCAAGAATTTAGAGGTGATATTTTCATTGGGGGCAGGCGTCGATCATCTGCTGAGAGATCCGCATATTCCTGATGTACCAATCGTCCGTTTTGTTGATCCAAACCTCACCCAGCGCATGGTGGAATATGTGGTTCTGCATGTGCTCGCGCATCACCGCTATCTGCAAGACTACATTTCTCTTCAGGAAGGCGCTGAATGGCGGGAACTCGATCAACCCATCGCTTCAGACGTCAATGTGGGTATTATGGGAATGGGCCAACTGGGTATGCATGCCGCTCATGCATTGCGCGATCTCGGGTTCAATGTTCAGGGCTGGAGCCGTTCGCCGAAAAACGTCGAAAACATCACCTGCTTTGCGGGACAGTCGGAATTGACGTCATTTCTGGAACAAACGGAAATATTGGTTTGCCTGTTGCCACTGACATCACAGACCAAAAATGTTCTGGATCGCCAACTTCTGGACAAGCTCGGGACCTGGGCATCGGACAGAAAACCGGCCCTGATCAATGCCGGGAGAGGAGGTCTGCAGAACGAAGCGGATATCGAGCGGGCACTTCGAGAAGGCGACCTTCGCGGTGCGACACTGGATGTGTTCAATGAAGAACCGTTGCCCCCCAAAAGTTCCTTATGGAAAGCCCCGAATTTGTTTATCACGCCCCACAACGCTGCGACCAGCGATGACAAAGCCATCGCCAGATATGTCTGCGGCCAGATCAGAAACTATGAGCAGGGACGGGGGCTGGAAAACCTGGTGGATGTCGCGAGCGAATACTGAGACAAAGTCGCCGGTTCCGTGACAATCAGGACAGGCGAACGATTTGGCGTACCGGACCGGTACTTTCCGAGATTCTCGCTTCCGCAAGGCTGAACGGTTCGATAACCGTCCTCATATGATAGGCGTTTGCATGCAGCAGGTGACTGGCATCGGTCATTATCCCCACATGTCCCTTCCAGAAAACAAGATCCCCGCGCCGCAATTGATCCCTTGAAAAATCGGCTCCCATCTTGTTGCCCAGGGCGTCTTCCTGCATGTCACTATCCCTGGGTGCGTCAATACCGGCAGCTGCAAGAGACATCTGCACAAGACCGGAACAAACGACACCATGTCTTTGACAGCCGCCCCAAAGATAGGGCGTACCGACAAATGTCTCGGCGAGAGCCACATAATCGGCCTCAAAACTCTGCAGATCCGAAATGTGAGCCCGGTATATATAACCTTC
>JANQOC010000228.1 GCA_028279265.1 Hyphomicrobiales bacterium | reverse complement strand
GATTCGCCTGAAGAAGTCAGCCGCTGGTGGATGCCAGGTCAAAATCTCGAAGCAGGGGAACAGCCGTTCTGGCATCAGGACGAACACCGGTTGCACCATGCGCTCAGATTTGGCGACGAAATGTGGGCGGCGTGCTGGCATGGGGGCTACTGGCGTGTTGACGTCTCGGATATGTCAGTTCCCAAAACAGCTGCGAATTATTCGACCAATCCCCCGTTCATCGAGCCGGCCCACACATTTATGCCGCTGGATGAGAGGATTGATGGACGCCGGATAGCCGTTGGTATTGATGAGCAGCACGCGCAGATCAAAGGCCAGCCACCGGCAGGACTATGGATTTTCGATGTCACGGACCCAGACCGGATTGATCCCGTGTCCGTCTTTATTCTCAGTGAACTCGACTGCGTCCATGCGCGCCAGGGCGGGCGCTTCGGGGCGCATCAGTTTCATGAAAAACCACTGGGAACCCTGATCTTCGCAACCTGGTTCAGCGGCGGTGTGCGGATTATCGATCTTGCACACCCTGAACAGCCGAAAGAAGTTGCGGCGTACCTGCCTGAGCCTGTCGGCCAAAACCCCACGCCGCAATCCAATGATATCTTTGTCGAGGACAATGGGCTGATTCACATCGTTGATCGATTCAATGGCTATGAAATTGTCGAATTTGACGGACTTAGCTGATCCTTCACAACACTCCGGTGGACCGGAATATTTGTTTGCCTTCCTCGGACACCATGAAATCGACCAATCCAGCTGCGGCCTCATTATTGCTCGCCGCTTTCAATAGCCCGACATGGTAAGCCGTAATGTTTTCCACCTCTTTTGGCAGAGGTCCCACCAGTTCCACATCCAGGCCCTTGTCGATCTGCACCTGAATTTCGGTGATCTGGCCGAAGCCGATTTCAAATGCCAAATCGCTCTCCGCCAAGTGCTCCATGACACCGGCACCTGTCGGGGTGCGCACGGTCTTTTCGGCAACGGCATCGGCAATCCCCAGATTTTCGATCATTTTTTCAATATATTGACCACTCGAAGCCCGGTTGTAGACGAGACCGTCGGCGTCCAGGATCGACTGTTTCAGGGTTTCTCCACTGGTCAGGTCCGGTGCCCTGGAGTTTTTTCTGATCACGATTGCGGCTTTTACCGCCCCCAACAGGCCGCCGGGACCTTGCTCGACTTTGCTGTTCTCCCGAAAAACGGTGAACGCTTTTTCCGGCGCGACAATAATGTCCGCATTGGCCTCATCACCGATTATGCGTTCCCGAAGTACCGGTGCGGTCGCAAACTCGAGCGAGAACTTTTGTGCGGTCGCTTTTTCATATTGTTCAGCACAGCGGGCAACACCTGTTTTTGGAGCTCCGGCACTGAGAATTCTGATTGCTTCTTCCGTCATGAATTTTTTCGTTCCGTAGATTTGAATTGTTTTGTTTGATTTAATTTTCAGAGTATTCCGTTTTTCAGACGCAAAAGTCAAACCTCGCTTGCACTTATTACCGGCCACGCTATGTTGAGAAAAAACGGAGGAAACACGTGATAAACAATGAAGAAGCGTTCTTGCAACAGAACGTTGAACGACTGGGTCACATGGATCTCATTGGCGGCGGTCAGGTTGTCTACCAGGACGACCACATTTTCGTCGGTCATATGAAGCCCCCTCACGGAACTTCGATCATAAACGTTTCCGACCCTTCCAATCCGAAGATCGTCTGGCAGTGCGAACCCGACACGGAGTATTCCCACACCCACAAAGTCCGAGTCGCCGGTGATTTGATGATAACAAATGTTGAACAGAATCAGCGACACTTTCTGCGCAAGGGTGAGAAGATTGCGACGGCACGAAAAAAGCTCGAACAAAAGAGCGGTACTGTAACGGATATGGATATCGCTGAGGAAGTTGGGGTCAATCCGGAAGATATTCCTGTCCTCGAAGCGGCATTGGCGAGAGGTTACAACGATGGTGGCTTCAAGGTCTGGGATATATCCGATATTACATCGCCGCGGGAGCTCGCCTATGTCCGAACTCACGGATTTGGTGTTCACCGGTTCGATATGGATGAAAACTTCGCCTACATTTCCACGGAAATGGAAGGCTATATCGGCAATATTCTGGTCACCTACGACCTGAAAAATCCGGAAAAACCGGAAGAGGTTTCACGCTGGTGGATGCCGGGTCAGCATATCGCCGGGGGAGAGCAGCCCCATTGGAAGGGTTATGGCAATCGCCTTCATCATGCCTTGAGAGTTGGAGATGAAATGTGGGCCGCGGTCTGGAATGCCGGGTTCAAAGTCGTCGATGTCTCCGATATCACAAATCCTCGTACGGTCGCGGAGCATAATTACCACCCGCCGGTGAAAGAGCCGACCCATACGGTGCTTCCCTTTGAGAACCTGATTGACGGCCGCAGAATTGCGGCAGTTGTTGATGAAGAGCATGCGCGCGTCCCTGGACCCGGAGAACCACCGGCCCATCTCTGGCTCTTTGATGTCACGGATTTTGATAACATTTACGCCTTGTCTTCGTTTCATGTACCGGAATGGATGTCACCCTGGTCGCGGGTTGAAGGCGGACGTTTCGGCGCACACCAGTTCCGGGAAAAGCTCGATTCGAACCTGGTCTACTGCACATGGTTCAGTGGCGGTTTGCGAATCGTGGACTGCGCCGACCCGGTCAATCCGAGAGAGGTCGGTCATTTCATTCCGAAACCGGTTAAGGGCTATTCGTCACCACAAAGCAACGACGTCGATGTCGATCACCGGGGACTGATTTATCTTTTTGACCGGGATTGCGGTCTCGACATTCTTGAATTTAGTCAGCCTTGAATTTTTCTCAGCGCTGAATTTGTTATAGCCGGGTACAGAAGTTCGCAATGAAACTAAGACAACTGGGTAATTCAGGCCTGTACGTATCTGCCATCGGGCTTGGATGCATGGGGATGTCCACGGCCTATGGCGAGATGGATGAAAAAGGATCCATTGAAACCATACGGCACGCACTGGATATTGGGGTAACCCTCCTCAATACGTCTGATGCTTACGGCAATGGCGCTAATGAAGAGCTCATAGCCAAAGCCATTGAGGGGCGGCGAGACAGTGTTGTACTGGCCACCAAATTCGGCCAGATCCACAATCCCACGGGTGGTCATGTGGACGGTCGACCGGAATATGTACAGGCTGCCTGTGAAGCGAGTTTGAAGCGGCTCAGAGTCGATACTATCGATCTCTATCATCAGCATCGTGTCGATCCGGATACGCCGATCGAGGAAACTGTCGGTGCCCTGTCTCGCCTTGTCGAGCAGGGCAAGGTTCGTCATATCGGCCTTTCGGAAGCAAGTGCCCGGACGATCCGGCGGGCCCATGCGGTGCATCCCATAACAGCGCTCGAATCGGAATATTCCCTATGGAGCCGGGAAGTCGAAGCGGAAATTCTTCCCACCTGCCGGGAACTGGGCATCGGCTTTATTGCCTATGCCCCCATCGGGCGAGGATTTTTGTCCGGCGCATTTAAAAGCGCCGACGACTTGATCGATGCGGATCGCAGGCGGGATTTACCCCGATTTTCCGATGAGAATATCCGGCGAAACTATCAACTCGTTAGCGCTCTGAAGGACAAATCGGATGAGATGAGATTGACACCGGCTCAGCTTGCCATAGCCTGGCTGCTGGCACAGGGGGACGATATTGTTCCAATTCCGGGTACCCAGAGAGTTGCCTATTTGGAAGAAAATGTCGGTGCCGCGGAAATAGTACTGGACCCCGGTACGATTGAGCATTTAAACACTGTTTTTCAGGTCGGGGCGGCTTCCGGCGAACGCTACAATCAGGCTCAAATGTTGCGGATCGATTTTTGATGCCACGTTAATTGACAAAACAAACTTAACTACAAAATCAGGGGTGGAGAAAAAATTTATGAAACTGATCACTGTTGAACTGAATGGAGCGCAAAGGCTGGGAGCGAAAGTCGATTATGGCAGTTTCATCGATTTAAACAAGGCCGATGCTTCAATCCCGTCGGATATCGTTGCTTTTGTCCGCGGCGGCGAGGAGAATTTGCACCGGGCAAAAGAAGCGCTGGAAAACCAG
>JANQOC010000591.1 GCA_028279265.1 Hyphomicrobiales bacterium | reverse complement strand
GCTGATTACCGGAATGACCGGGTTAATTCGATCTTCCGACCTGGCCATTCGAGGAGCGCTGGTTACTGAGATTGTTCCCGTAAGGATACTTATGTCGGCACTGAGCATCTCGAGAACCACGATGGATCTCGCGCGTATGGCCGGCGCGCTCAGTGGCGCCGGACTGTTCGTTGCGCTGGGTTTTTCCTATGCCTATGTCATTGTTCTCGTCTTCTACCTGTTCGGTTTCATTCTGACATATCTCATCAACAAGGAACGTTTGAACCGGCAGGAAGAGGCTATGGATTCGAATTCATCTGAAGATGAGGGACCTTTTCGTGTCCTTGGCAAGGGATTTCAATATGTCCGGACAACGCCACAGCTTCTAGCCGCCATGTGGGTTGCATTTATTGTCAACCTCATCGCCTTTCCCTTCTGCATAGGACTTCTCCCCTTTGTCGCCAAGAATGTTTATTTTACGGATCAGACCGGATTGGGGTACATGGCTGCGAGTTTTGCGTTTGGCGCACTCGTGGGATCTCTGGCATTGAGCGTGTTCGGTCAGAAAACCCGGCCAGCTCGCATGATGATCATATTTTCCATTGCCTGGTGCCTGCTGATAGCGTGCCTGGGCCAGACCGGCGGTGTCACCTCGGGAATGATTGTTTTGGCTCTGTGCGGTCTTTCCCAGAGCCTGAGTCTGCTGCCCCTTGCCATGCTATTGATGCGGACATCGGAAATACAGTATCGAGGCCTCGTTATGGGAGTTCGCATGCTCGCCATTTACGGTTTGCCCGTCGGACTGCTTATTTCCGGTTTCCTGATCGATCGTCTTGGATTTGAAGTCACAGCAATGATATACGGTCTCCTGGGTATATTTCTAATCCTATTGGTTGTAGCCCGCTGGAACGCTATTATCTGGCGTATAGACGCGGCGGCCAATTCCTTATGACGACAGACATTGGCAAACAGATCACCGGAGTTTCCAGATGGCAGGCAATGAACTGGTTTTAATTGGTACCAAAGGCGGTCCATCGATTATCAAGGGTTGGCCTAATCCAACTTCGAGTTGTATGACCATCGGCGGTAAGCTCTATGTCATTGATTGCGGTCTGGGTGTGACGCGCGGGATCGTTGAGGCTGACTTCCAGCTCAAGGATTTGGATACAATCTTTATCACCCATCTTCATTCAGACCATGTGGTTGAATTCGGATCCCTGATTCATTCAGCCTGGTGCTCAGGCAGGGGGGGATTGATGAATTGCTATGGTCCCAAAGGAAGCCAGGCCCTGCTGGACGGCATGTTCCAGTCATTTGGTTACGATATAGAAATCCGGGTAGAAGATGAGGGTTTGAAGCCGCTGCAACAATTGGTGAGCATGACGGAGTTCACTGAAGGACCGGTGTTCGAAGACGATATCGTCAAAGTCAGCGCTCTCAGGAATATCCACCCACCCATAGAAGAGTCCTATGCCTTGAAATTCGAATTCGACGGTGGAAGTGTGGTATTCTCCGGTGATACAGCCTATTTTCCGCCTCTGGCGGAATTCGCCGAAGGTGCAGATATTCTCATCCACGAGGTTATGCACGCCGAAGGTCTCGACAGGATCTGCGAGAAGCTGAAAGATACCAAACCAAATCTGCGTAAACATTTATTGGCAAGCCATACGTTGGCAGCGGATGTCGGGCGTATAGCCGCCGATGCCAATGTCGGCCATCTGGTCCTAAATCATTTTGTTCCCACGGGCGATCCCGAATTCGGTCCGGAGGCATTTGCGGAGGAAGTGCGAAAGAATTGGTCCGGCGAACTAACGGTCGGATATGACGGGGTTCGCCTGCAATTCTAACTCCGGCGCGGCAAATAATATATCGAAGGATAACCGGGAGTTAGTCCAGCGCTGGCAAACGACCGGCAATTTCTTTTGAGTTCGCCGCATATCGATTCCCACGGAATATGCAATTGTTGTGCGTATAAGCCGGGTGCGGTTTATCCATGATGATCGGAGATGTGTAGTCCCAGACGATCTTGCCGTCGGGAGTGACTTCAAACAGGCGTCCCCACAATCCTTCGCAGATCAAGGTGTTGCCGGAAGCAAGACGCTGACAACCGCTAATAAACCAGCTCATGAATGAACGGGGTGGTGTACCCTGATAGGACCAAACCTCCTCATTGGTTTTCGGATCGATCTCGACAACGCGTGAGCCGTTTTCAGGTCCGAACATGAATGTGTTCGCGCCATTGGCGAAGAAGAGGATATTGCCGTTTTCGAGCTCCTGGACATCATGATGTTGTCCATAGCCCGTATCATTCAGGAACCAACTGATTTTCTTCGATTCACGATCAATCCGGGCCATCGTGTTGTTGTAGCGCCAGTTGATGATCATGTCCCCGTTGGGACAGGGAAAGATGGTATTGGCGTGGGCATATTCTTCCCGTTTGACCACCGGTGACAGTGGGAACTGGTTCATATCCATGTCGGTTGCAGCATGCCATTCCCAAACTGTATTTCCGTCCTTGTCGATCTCACGGATAAAGTCTGCGTAGATGCCGTCCTCATGTTCGGTTCCTGGCATTCCGCCGGGAACGCTTTCCTCGGTTTTCTTGTCCAGGAGTTCCCAGCCGATGTAGACCGTGTTGCCATTATCGCGGCGGCGGAAGTCATGATGTTGGGCATGATCAACATGTTCCCAGACAATATTTCCATCCCAGTCATATTCGATCAAATGACCGCCAGCCGCCGGCAGTCTGGCAGGACCTTCTTCCGTTCTAATTGCGGCCAGAAGATTTCCATTCTCCAGGAGATAAGCATAGTTGCCGACGTCATTTGGCAGATCCCAGCTATGAACAATCTCTCCCTGCATATTAATGAGATAGGTGTTTGGAAGCCCCAGGGGCGTAAAAATCGTATAGCCCGGCGTTGCATATTCCGGGTCGTAATGAAGAACTCCCGTTCTCGGATCCATTGTTGGCATATTGACTATTCCATTTCTAAATCTTTGTGACTAACCCAATCAGAGGCCCTTCACCGATCACTCTTGCTGAAAGTTCACTGCGGCAATGCGGGTGCGATTACCATGCGATCCCGTGTTCGGTCTTGTATGACATTCTCATAAGCCTCTCCTGCTTTTTCCAGCGGGAAGAGGGCGCTTTCCCTAATCTGATACGGTTTATAGGTGCCCGTCTCAAACATGGGTTTCATCTTTTCGAGCATTGCTGCGGACGCGGTGTGATCGTAGTCCGCGTTGCTGACCCCGATCAGGCGATGATTGCCGCGGTAGAAAGTTCTAAGGTTGAATGTGCAATCTTCAATGAAAGTTGAGATAATGATCTGGCGTCCTTCCTTGGCGAGTGTATTGCAGGCAATATCGAAATAGGGGCTCCCCGCCGAATTCATAATGACATCGGCACCGTGACCTTCGGTTTTTTCCAAAATGGCTGATTTGAGGTCATCGGTTTTTTGCAGGTTAAGGACTTCTACCGGGCCGGTGCTATGACCATTGTACTGGTCCTTGGAGCGCTCGACAGCCAAGACGTTCGCGCCCGCTGCAGTTGCAATTTGAACAGACGCTTCTCCGACTTTTCCGTTTGCTCCAAAAACGACAACGGTTTCACCGGGAGAAACACGGGCATCCTCAAATCCGAGCCAGGCACAAGTCCAGGCACAACCCAGGCTTCCGGCTTCCGCCATTGTCAGATTTGCAGGCTTTTCTTGCACCGAAGCAACCGAAATAGCCAAATACTCGGCGTGGGCTCCATCCCGTGACAGGCCCAGATCACCCCCGGTTCCCCAAACTTCCTTGCCAACGAGTTCCGATGGTCCCTCGACAACAACGCCCGCAAAGTCTCTGCCAATTGTTCGCGGCCATACGAGATGGGGAAATGTACCGAGCATGGCCTTGACGTCACTCGGATTAACGCCGCTGGCGTGCACCTGAACAAGACATTCATCCTCGGCAAGTGAGGGTATGGGGTGCTCACTCAGATCGAATTTCAGATCGTCAGAGCTTGTCGATTTTTCCAGGGCACGAACAGCGTGCATGATGAACTCCCCAAGAGGCCGGTCTGCAATCTTCGTCGTATAATTTGAAGACGGCTATTCTTCAACCCAGATCGTGTTGTGTTTAGCCGCGACGGCTTTGCCGATTTCGAAATCCGCGCGCTCTTCCGGAGTCAGGGCGACCATATCCTTGAACATGGCTTCTGTTTCCCCGGGGTTATAGACCATCAACATGCGAATACCATCATCGCCAGCAATCACCTGGTGGGGAACGCCGGGTGGTATATGAAACAGGGAACCTTTGGTGCCTTCGTAGGTTTCCTCGCCAAGAATAAATGTCGCACTTCCTTCAAGGACGTAAAAAGTCTCGTAATTCTGTGAGTGATAGTGCTTTCTTGAGGCGAATCCGGGT
>JANQOC010000570.1 GCA_028279265.1 Hyphomicrobiales bacterium | reverse complement strand
CTCCGGTCGCCCGATACAGGTCTCAATCCAATTGATGTGGTTGCGATCCAGCTGGAAGCTTTGCGTATGAACGACAAGCCTTACAGCGATGCAGGCATCGCCCAGACCTGGGTTTTTGCGCATCCGGACAACAAGCGTATCACAGGTCCTCTGGAGCGGTTTTCACGCATGTTGAAGAGCGATCCGTTTCGCATTCTTATAGACCATAAGGAACATGCGATAGAACCGGTGGCAAAGACTGAGACCGAAGCCTTATTTGCGGTCAGAGTTGTTGCAACTGACGGTCGCGAATATGGCTATCGCTGGAATGTCAGCAAGGTCATATCCGGGACATTTGCCGGGGCCTGGATGACAAGTGCGGTATCCAATCCGGTTTTGCTGGGTGAAGGGATTTAGGTTGCAGGATCTAAAGCCGCTTGGATCCGGGCACCCGGGGAATGCAGGTGCGGTACGGATTAAGCGTCTCTTTGATCGCATTGATCTATGGACGGCTACCAAATCGATGGGCACCAAATAAGTGTCCGGTCATCTCTTATGATCCGGGATCCCAATTTCCCGTGACCGCATTTTCACGGGACAATAGCGCCGCCCCGTTAACGGCACACGGGGACCGTTACCTAGATCGTTAACAATACATTAATTCGAATAGATTAGGAGCGGAACCATGGGATTCTCGTGGGGGCAGCTATGTTGTCATTCTTTAAAAATTTGCGCGTGGTGGTCAAACTGCCGCTCTTGTTTGCAATCAGCGGTTTGTTAGTCGCGCTTTCCGTGGGGGCGGCTTCTTACCTCGCCGCATCAAACAATTCAACGAAATTGATTGCGGACAAGTTCAGTGCCTTGCTGCAAGACAGAAAGCATGAACTCACCGGCTATCTCGCCTCTTTGGAACAGGATCTGAGAACCCTGGCTGCAAGCCCGGCAACCGTCGATGCCATCCAGGCCTTCGACCGGGCTTGGCAGGAGCTTGAAACAGATCAAAACCGCATTCTACAAAAAGCTTATATCGAGGAGAATCCGCATCCGACGGGGAAAAAAGATGAGCTGGATTTCGCCTCGACGGGAACAACTTATGATGAGGTCCACAAGTCCTACCATCCCTATTTCAGAACGGTCCTTAGGGAACGCGGCTACTATGATATTTTTCTTTTCGATGTCGAAGGAAATCTAATCTACACAGTTTTCAAAGAGCTGGACTACGCAACCAATCTCAACGACGGCAACTACAGGAACACGGATCTTGGCGAGGCTTTTCGTGCCGCCATGAACCAGCGGATAGTAGGAGAGACAAACTTCTTTGATTTCAAACCTTATGCTCCCTCCCACGGGGCCCCGGCAAGTTTCCTTTCCACCGCCGTTTATCGAGACGGCAAGAAGATAGGTGTCCTGGTATTTCAGATGCCCATTGACGCCATCAATGCCATCATGTCGCAATCTACAGGAATGGGAAAGACCGGGGAGATGATGATTGTCGGTTCCGACCAGCTCCTGCGCAACGACTCCCGTTTCTCTGAGACGAATGATATTCTGAAAACCAAAATGTCCAATCCGGTTGTTCAGTCCGCGATCAATGGCCGGGGATCGTCCGGTACATTTGACGGCTACAGAAATCTGGAAATGAAATTCACATCGATCCCGATGGCCTATAAAAGTGTGAACTGGGCTTTGGTCGTGGCCAAGGGTGTGCGTGAAATCAATGGTCCGGTGGTGGCCATGCGCAACCAGATAATTCTCATTTCCGCGATTCTGGTGCTGTTGGCTGCCTTGAGCGGTGTATTCATCTCAAGAATGCTGACCCGGCCGTTGTCAAACCCCGTCGTGCAAATGAATGAGCTGGCAAACGGGAATTCGGAACTTGAAATTGAAGGCCTGGAGCGGAAGGATGAAATCGGCGACATAATACGTTCCTTTGCCGTTTTCAAAGCCAATGCTATTGAGCGTGACAAGCTTGAGAGCCAGAACCTGGAATCTCAGCAACAGCGTGAATTACGGCAGTCGCAAATCGAAGCCCTGATCCATGGTTTCAGAAATGATATCCAGCAATCTTTGGATTACGTCTCGGTTGACTCGGAAAGCCTGCAATCGCTGGCTCAGGGACTGAATGAGCTTTCAGACACGACGAATGAGCAGACCCAATCCGCAAACCTGGCGTCGGGCAATGCGGCGGGCAATGTTCAGGCAGTTGCTGCGGCGACGGAAGAAATGTCGGCATCAATCAACGAAATCAGCGAGCAGGTGACCAATGCCAATAATCTGGCTGCCTCGGCCGCTGACCAGGCCCGGGAAACCCACGCCAAAGTCGGAAGTCTCTCTGTTGCCGCCCAAAAAATCGGAGAGGTGATTGCCATAATCCGGGACATTGCCGAGCAAACCAATTTACTGGCTCTCAACGCCACGATCGAGGCTGCCAGGGCCGGCGAAGCGGGTAAAGGTTTTGCCGTTGTTGCCTCTGAGGTCAAGGAACTGGCCAACCAGACAGGGAAAGCCACTGAAGAAATCAGCGGTCAAATTGCCAATATCCAGAGTGAGACGAATGATTCCGTTGAAGCCATTCAATCCATATCTCAGAAAATGAGCGAAATAACCGAATTCATAACCGCGATCGCGGCCGCGGTTGATGAGCAGGCCGCGTCAACATCAGAAATCTCTCGCAACGTGCAGGAAGCGGCCATTGGCACCGAAGATGTATCCAATAACATTTCCATGGCTTCGCAATCCGTAGAGGAAACATCGGCATCTGCCAACCAGGTTCTTGAAGCCTCCAAGCAAG
>JANQOC010000216.1 GCA_028279265.1 Hyphomicrobiales bacterium | reverse complement strand
ATTTCTCTAAAATTTGAAGCGACTTTTCTTCCTGCAACGGCGTGGGGAGCGTCATCATCTTCGCTTTGACCCGGATATTCCTCTAACATTTTATAGCTGTCACGTTCCGTAACTCGATCCCACCAGGCCTGTAGATAAGGCCGACCATCCATCCAAAGGTGCAGCAAGCGGAGCATATTCAGAACTTTTATAAACGGTGCATGGGTCGTCTCAACCAGACTGATGTCGTCGCCCATTATCCAGCGTCGTCCATCGCTAAGAGTTTTCTCGGACTTGGCAAAAATACGTTCCCAGGCTCCGACGGCCCGCAATATATAAGGTGACTCCAGGCCTTCGCGGATGCAGGACTGTTGACGATGGATCCGGTCAATATCTGTCACCTGTTTCCAGCGTTCTTCCATTTTCTCAATGGGAACAGCCAGGCGAAATTTTGTGACAAAGTTGATGGACGCCGTGGCCTGATACCCTGACTCGTCACAGTCCTTGATCCATTCCTCCATATACGCACGCTCAATTGGATCACTCGGGGTCAATGATGGCGTGCTTTTGAGCCCGTCAATGTAGCGGCAAATGATAGAGGATTCCCGGATAGGTTTGCCATTGTGAATTAATGTGGGTACTTGGGATTTTGGATTGAGCTTTTGGTATTCCGGCGCGAATTGATCGCCATTCATTAGTACGATTTTATGGGGGACCCAATCCGTTATGCCCTTTTCGGCAAGCGTCATTACGGCTCGATTTGAACAGATCGAATCGGCTTCCTCCAGATAATACAACTCCAGCATCTCTTACCTGCTTATTTTCACTCGATGATCCTCACCATAAGAAATTTGGAAATTGGTGTATAGAGCCGGGCTTTGGCACTTGGATGGCTTACTTTGTTATTGGTGCCGGAACTTCTGCTCTTGGAGATGAAGCTGACTGTAAACTAAACGGCTCTGATGCCCGGTCCTGTTCCAAGTGGTCAAAATGTACATTGGGGTCAACCGGGCACTAGTTGTACTGGCGCAAATATTCGGCACGCGCTTCCTCGAATTCCCTGGCCGATCTCGCACCTTCAATTGCCATCTTGTCTGTTTCTTCGGCCGAAGGCCCGACACGGGCTTCAATATAGGCAGGACGGTCTTTCACCGATTGCCACCAGGTTTGCGCATGGGGTCGGTCCGCCAGCCACGGATCAACAAGCTGCAATCCATCAAGCCGTGCAATGAATGGAGCAAAATTGAGATCGGCCAAAGAAAACTCATCTCCCATGAGCCACGGATGTTCGTCTGTGATCGTCTCTTCGATCTTTTGAAAGATGTGCTCCCATGTTGCAATTGCCCGCATGGCATAGGGCGAATTGAAACCTTCATACACGCAGGACTTCTGGCGCTGGGTGCGCGCGAGAACGGTTTGGCCGGCCCAATACGCACGACGGTCCTCCTCGGACATGGCCATGAGTTTTTCTCTGAACGCAATTACGAACGATAGTGAAGCCACTCCCTCAAAACCCGATTCATCTGCTTCCTTAATCCACTCGCGCATTCGAGCAATCGATGCCGAACCCCTCGGTTTCAGGGACGGTTCCGGATACAAGTCATCGAGATAGTCGCAGATCAGGGAGGATTCACGAATGACTTGACCATCATGTACCAATGTCGGGACCTGGGCCTTGGGATTCAGTTTCAAATACTCGGGGTCAAATTGTTCGCGCTTGAAAAGGTGAACGTGATGCGGAATCCACTCCGTTACCTTTTTCTCGGCCAACGTCATCAATGCGCGTTCAGAGCAGATTGAATTCTCAAAATAGTACAGTTCCAGCATCGCTTGATTTCTTTCGATATCAGGATAAAACAACTGCAGTGTTACGTAATGCTGTGCCTTGGTAAATGCGCAGTTGATCCATTATCACAACCCAGCCCTGACCAGATCAATATCAATCGAATTATGTAATAGCCCGCTGTTGTTCATACATTACTTGGAATAGGGATGAAAATTGTACGCGCGCGTCGTTTCCAAACAGTGTTACCAGGCCCCGGGTTCCT
>JANQOC010000520.1 GCA_028279265.1 Hyphomicrobiales bacterium | reverse complement strand
GATGGTGCTGACCGGATCTTCCCCCCATTCGATTTGAAAAACGATTCCCTGATAATTCAGCTCTCTTGTCTCTTGCAATTGCTCGCAGACAATTTCGAGTTTAGAAACCGGAAAACCGGAACTCACCATGTGAGCAAACGGCCCCGTTTGGTTACTGCTATCCGCGGAAGATGTAATTCCGCTGATCCAAACCGGAACGGGAATGTCCAGATTTTTGGTGTCTTTGGACGCGCGCAATTGTTCGGGTCCGGATTTGTCGATCAGAACCTCCAAAGCATGAACGATTTCAGAATTCTGCCGGATCTGTGAAATGGCTGCATCGTCCGGAATGCCGATGTTAAATAAAACGAATTTAAAACCAAGACTGCCCCAGTCTTGGAGTCGGGACCGAGCCTTCGGATCCAATAGGTCGGCCAGCGGTGTTCTCACTGTCGAAATATCCAGCTGCAGCAAACGCAACAATGGATAATCGTTGCGCACGGGCTTTCTCGAAAACTCTTCCATGGGGCCGTTATAGGGAAGGCTGCGCACCTCAAACCAGCTATGACGCAGATGCGGGATGATATCGGGATATTGCCGGACGGTTTTAGGCTCCACCAACGGTTCGCCGGGTTTGACTTCGGTCCCATCCGTGGGGACGATCTGAAGCCGATGTTCCCTTTCATCGATGGTTACAAGCGAGACCCCAAACTTGCCTGTGTCATCCCTACCAAATTCTCCTGCCGGTTCAAGGGGAAACAATTCTCCATAATCCTGACGGGTGAAGCTCGTTGCCGGCAGGCAATAGAGTTTTACTTCTTTGTACCGATTGAAGAAGAAGTGATGCACATGGCCGGAAAAGATGGCTTCAACACCCTTGTCGGCGGCAAGATCCAACAGCCAGGATCGACCGGGTTCCGCGTAATTGTCATAGTGGTCGGGTTCCTCCGCCGAGCAAATAAAAGGCGGATAGTGGGAGAAGAGAAAAATTCTTTGTCCCTGCAATTCATTCAGTTTCTGTTCCAGCCAGCGTTGTTGCTCGGTTTCCTCTGCGAGTCCCGTATTGACCAGGGAAGAGTTTATCCAGACAAAATTGATGCCGTGATGGTTGACCGCTCCAAAGTCGGCTCCGAATTCACCCCGATAGATCTCCAGGCTTTCTTCGGTCAGACTTTTCGCAGGCATCCCGGGCGAGGGTTTGTCGCCGATATCGTGATTTCCCGGCACCGTATACAGATTAGGCCGAAGCGGCTCCAGGATATGACCCGCTTCTTCCGCAGCCTCTGCATAAGCTGTCATGTGCGGCAAGGGGTGCACGACATCACCGAGATGGATGGTGAGTTCCGGATTGAATAACGAGATCAATCGAGCTGCATAACGCGCTCGGCCATTGGCTTTTTCGTTCACAGGAAATGGGGATGATGCGTCGCCTTTGGGAGAGCGAATGTGGGTATCCGTGACAATCGCGAATGTGAATTCATCAGTCATGGCGTGAGCGAAACGTTGAGGTTCGTGTCTTTTGTGATAATTCCACCGCGGTTGCCGATCTCAATCGAACCGTATCTTTGCTTGAATGTCTCGGGCAGGGGGCGGTCATCGGGCAGGGCAAGCCAGAGCCGTAACAAATACCGTCTGTCTTCGGGTGTAGGCCAGTCGCGAAAAGCGGTTCGATCGTGCAGCATCGTGTGATTGTAAACAAACTGAACGTCGCCCGGTTCGAGGCGCATTTTCAAATGGATATCCGGCTCGTTGGCTATTTCATCGAATAGGTCAAGAGCAGCTATCTGGTCTTGTCTGAGGCGGGGGGCTTCCGGGAGCTGCTGCGATGAGTTGATATAGACCCGCTGATAAAGGCCCGTTAGCCGTCCCTCGTACCAGTTGAGCACGGGGATTTCAAAATAGGACTTTTGTCCTTCCGGGATCTCACCGCGCCTGTCCGTGGGAACGGGCTCAAACAGGACTTCGAGAAGGTCGGGTCGACGCTTTTGCATTTCATTGTACAAGGTGACCGTCGAGACCAGGAGGGAATCCCCTCCTTCTTTTGCAGCCCTGAGACACAGGAGTCCGACACAGTCGCAGCTGTCCGTGTGAAAACTCTGACGTTCCGCCGTTTGATAAATGCGTACATTTGTGTCTGAAAGATCGGCTCCCACATCAGTAACATGTCCGAGCATATGCCCCTTGGCGTTCTGGGAACGTGCCGAACCAAGATGCGCGCCAATACCACAGAAAATTGTTGCGCATTGTTCAATGGAATAGGTCTCGACCGGTATTCCCTTGAGCAGAACAAATCCTTTGCCATGCTGGAGGTCTTTGCGAGTTTCTTCTAACAGTTCACTCAATGTCGGAAGCGGGAATTTGTCGCGGGATATTGATCCGAGATCAATGCCGTTACTCAGGAAACTATTACAGGCTTCTTCGAGCTCACTGATTTCGCCGCTGCTCAGGACATGAGTCCAGAGGTCCGGATTTTGCGCCATTTCGCGCCCGATCCAGGCGGTAGGGCTATCAATTTGCTCCGGCCTTTTATCCATCACGATTCCATCCTCATTCACCGGACTTCAATGCAGCCAATTCCGGTCTCTTTTGATTCCTCAGATTGTTCCAGACCGTGAATCCCACCGCCACGACCGTGAGAGCCCAGAACATCAGGCAGATCGGACTTTTGAAAAAGACCATGAAATCACCTCTGGACAACAGCAATGACTGTCTGAAATTGTCTTCAAGCAGAGGACCCAAAATGAAAGCGATCAAGAATGGAGCGGCGGGGATCGCCAGGCTGCGCATGAGAAATCCGATCGCTCCCATGGCAAACATTACCGTTACATCGAAGATGGAATTGTTCACCGCATAGGCGCCGTAGACACATAGAATCAGGACGACGGGGAACAGAATACGCTGCGGGATATCGGCAATTCTGCTGATGAGGCGTATCGACAGTTTGCCGACGAGCAGAAGGTACATAGAACTCAGCATAATACCGATGAACAGCGCATAGATGAGGCTCAGATTGTCCTGGAAGAGCAGTGGACCTGGGCGCAATCCATGGATCATGAAGGCTCCGAGAATAATGGCTGTGGTTATATCTCCCGGAATACCTAGCGCCAGCAACGGAACCATGGTTGCTCCGGCTGTGCCGTTATTGCCGCTTTCCGAGGCCGCAACGCCTTCAAGTTCACCGGACCCAAACTTTTCGCGATCAGGGGAATTGCGCCGGGCCTCTGAATAGCTCAGAAATGCCGCAGGCGCTCCACCGATGCCCGGAATGGCGCCAAGGATAACGCCAATAAAGCTGCCGCGTATGATGGACTTGAAACAGCGTTTGAAATCGGCAAGCGTTGCAGCTGCCCCGGCAAGGGGATTATGTTCCAGCGGCCTGTCCATGCGGGCGAATGAGGCGATGATTTCCGGCAAGGCAAACAAGCCAATGAGGACCGGGATAAAATTCAGGCCGCTCATCAGGTTTACTTCGCCGAAAACAAATCGATTGGTCCCATAGACAAGGTCCAGACCGATTGTTGCGAGCAGCAATCCGAAACAGGCCGCGCCCAGACCTTTGAGAAGCTGGTTCCCTGAGACGCCTGCGATGATGGTCAAGGAAAACATGATCAGAGTGAAGACTTCTGGTGTTCCAAACGCCAGGGCCAGACCCGCAAGAACCCCGGCAAAAAGAATGAGGGCAATATTGGAAATGAAGTCGGCGACACAGGAAGAATAGAGGGCTATATCAAGAGCTCTGCGGGCTTCTCCCCGTCGGGCGAGAGGATAGCCGTCCAAAACGGTACAAGATGCGGCGGGGGTTCCCGGAGCATTGATCAGGATGGCTGTTATCGATCCGCCATAAAGCCCGCCTTTGTACACACCGAGTAGCAAGAGGATGCCGGTGACCGGCGGAAGTGTGAATGTAAATGGCAGTGTCAGGGCGACGGCCATGGGGGTCGTCATGCCGGGGATAGCGCCGACAATCGTACCGATGACGACACCGAGGCCGAGCAAAAGAACATTTTGCAGAGTTGCGAACTGCCCAAGAGCCTGTAAGAGAATATCCATTGATCAGATTCCCTCCAGATACGGTTTTAAAATTCCAAGCGGAATCGGAACTCGTGCAACTTTGAGGAAGAAGAAGTACAACAAGGTGGGAACGAGAATGGCTATGGGAAGCGTTATGTGAGGACGTTTTTCGCCCGCCAGCCAGAATGATGCC
>JANQOC010000500.1 GCA_028279265.1 Hyphomicrobiales bacterium | reverse complement strand
CTGGGCGTTGAAATCCCCCAAGAGTGTGATCGGAGAACGGGAGTTCGCCTGCATGACGCGCAGCAGTTCGGCATTCGGCTCCCCGCGGCGAACGATTTTCT
Source organism: Hyphomicrobiales bacterium (assembly GCA_028279265.1). Lineage (GTDB taxonomy): Bacteria > Pseudomonadota > Alphaproteobacteria > Rhizobiales > CAYWUX01 > JANQOC01. The sequence goes on along the minus strand of JANQOC010000500.1, from coordinate 1,553 downwards.
CACCGGGGATCATCAGCCCTTCCTGGTGTATGGAGCGCGTATCGAGATTGTAGCCGGGATCCTTGCCGCCAATATCCGTCCAGTGGGCGCGTATCACACCATAGGCGACAATTTCGCCGTCGACAAAAGCCGGCGCAATGAGAACACCATCGTTGGAATGCGCCCCTGTCCAGTACGGCACATTCATAAACAGGACATCACCCGGTTCCAGGGGATCACTTTTGGTATGTTCCAGGGACTTGCGAATGGCGAATTCATTAGCGCCGAGAAACAGGGGGAGGCCGGTGGAATCCGCTATCAAATTGAATTTCTTATCAAAAATAGAGATCCCGAAATCATTGATCTCGTAAATAATTGTGGTGTAGGCGGTGCGCACCAGAGTGCGTTCCATCTCTGTCGCAGCGGAAACGAAATAGTGCCGGATCACTTCGACCGTTGCGGGATCGATATTTGGGGATGACGACATGATTAAGAACCCCCTTTCCCGGAAATCACGATATGACCATAAGTGTCGATTTCCGCGGACTGATCGGTGAGAACCAGTGTTGAGGTTGTTTTTTCCTGAATTATGGCCGGGCCCGCTATATGATCCCCGGGAACCAGATCATTTCTCGAAAAGGCGGCATAGGGCACGAACTCGTTGCTGTCGAAACAATAGGCCTCGCGGGTGGCCAGGGGCTTGAGTTCGCTGGCACGCGCCCTCATCAATGGATGGATTTCCGGGGGGTTCGCCTCCGAGATTGACTGAATTCGCAAATGAACGATCTCAACAGGATCCGGCATGGCGTGTCCGTATCGCCTTTCATGGAGCTTATCAAAGCGGGGCCGGAGTTTTTCGAACTCATCCGATGGCGTAAATGGAATATAGAGATTATGCTCTTGCCCGAAATAGCGCATGGCCAGAGAAAATTCCTGCCGCGAGGCTGTGCTTCGGCTCTTCGAATCCGAATTTGCGGTCGCCTGACGACCCGGCTCGCAAAGCTGTTTTACCCGCTCCCAACTTGATTCCTCCAGAAGTTCGGCGATGGTCTGGGTCGATTCCTCAACGATATCCGTCAGCAACATGCCCCAGGCGGAGAAAACCGAAGGCATCTGCGGAACAATCACATTGCGAACCTGCAGCTCGCGGGCGACAAGGGGTCCCATGAGGGGACCGGCACCGCCAAAGACAAGAAGAGAAAACTCCCGCGGATCGAGCCCCTGTTCAACGGTAATCTCCCGGATCGCGCTTACAGTTCTGGCGACCAGGACCTCTAATATGCCACGGGCCGCTGCCGTTGCATCGAGATTGAGGGGGGCTCCCACTTTTTCGTCCAGCCCCCTGCGGGCCGCTTCCAGATCGAGTTTGAACTGACCACCCAGAAATGCGTCGGAGTCTATAAGCCCCAGGGCAAGAAGGGAATCCGTGATTGTCGGCTCGATGCCACCGCGCCCGTAGCAGATGGGTCCGGGCCCGGCCCCCGCTGACCTCGGGCCAACCCGAAGAATTCCGTCCTCGACCGAAGCAATACTGCCTCCGCCCGCACCAATCGTCGAAAGATCGAATGTCGGAA
>JANQOC010000482.1 GCA_028279265.1 Hyphomicrobiales bacterium | reverse complement strand
CCTCAGTCTGTGCCTGTGATGGCGGCTGGTTCTTAAACCGGCCGTGCTTCTTGTAGTAAGCATCCACCTTGGCATGCTTTGCTACCGTCAGCGGTGCGTTCTTTACAAAATCATATAGGGCGACGATACCACCGGTCCACATGGTGCGAATCATGTTGTACTTGGCCCGGCTCGCCTTGATCGCCTTCATGTCCGCATTTTCGTTTCTGTGGAAGTTTTCCCGATCGTTCAGTGCATCGCGAACACCCTGCGGGGTTGACCAGTTGCACCGGTAATGGATCGTGCCGTCGGGGCGCATGACATAGACGACATCCGGCATGCTGCCATAAGCCTTGTGAAAATCCCCATCGATACTATCGACCAGTATGCGGCGATGTTCGCCGTAGCGCGGTTTCAGTAATTTTGCAGCTTCGAGTTTTTCATCCATTGACTGATGCGGCCCGAGGCGTTCACCCGGATGGGCTTCCCGCACATAGATGAGTAGAAATTCCACATCGGGAAATACTTTCTCCAACTCTTTCATCTCAGGAATATCTTTGGTGTACATAGAGCATGTAGCGGATCCCGTCTCCAGTACCACCCATTTCCCGGTATAGTCAGACAGCTTGACCGTTTCTCCCGTCTCCAGGTCGGTGAGATTGAAATCTTTCAATTTTTCGCCTGCAGCCGGTCCGATGAAACTGTCGAAATTGTAGTCGACAACTTTAAAACGTTTGGTGTTGTAGACCATCGGAGGTTGTTGCTGTGACATGTGATTCTCCCAACTTAAAAAATGTCCATCGCTTGGTTCTTATGGCGATCAGTGTTCTTGGCCCACATTAACTGAGGCCGAAGTCAATAGTCCAGCTTTGGCTTGTGGGTAAAACGGAGAATTGATCGGAAATCAATAAATACCGTCCATGGCGAATTTTGCTACTCGAAAACCCGATAGCAAACCCTGCCACGAAAAACTGTCAGATCTCCAAGATCTTGCTGCGGAGATCATCCGGAATATCGGTTTTCTGCAATCTGCCGTTTGTATGAGAAACAAATACCCGTCTTTCCGTCCCGATAGCGATTTGTCGTTCTTCGCAATGGAACCGGTATTCCAACTGCCAGGACGTTCGCGACAAATCGGATGTTCCTATGTCGATTGCCAGGGTCTCATAGTAATGAGCGGGACTGATAAATTTGCAGTCAACGTGACTTAAGGGTGTTCCGGAAATCTGGTAGTCATATTTCAGCGTATCCTGATCAAAGCCCAGCTGACGGGTCAACTGATGGAATGCACGATCCATCCAGGCGAAATAATTTGGGTAAAATACAATGCCGAGAGCGTCGCAATCGCCCCAGGAAACGGTGTAGTTTGTCGAAAATCCCATTCAATATCCTATTGACAATTTTGGCATTTATACTGAACTTTGCCTGACGGAAGCAAGAATTGAAAGGTCCCGAATTGAAAATCATAATCATCGGTGGGGGACCTGCGGGATTATATGCTTCGATCCTCATCAAACGCTATCAGCCACAGTTCGATGTGCAGGTATTCGAACAGAATCCCAATGATGCAACTTTTGGATTCGGGGTTGTTCTGTCAGACGATGCCTTGAACTTTTTGGAACGAGATGACAGTGAAACAGTCCAACACATTAAACCGCATCTCAAGACATGGAATTCCATTGAGATCGTTCATCCCGAAGAAAAAATTGTCATAGACGGCATAACGTTCTCAGGCATTGGCCGATTGACGCTTTTGAAGCTCCTGCAAGAGCAGGCCTTGGCACTGGGCGTGGACCTTTCGTTCGATAGAAGAGTTGAAGATATCTCGAACCTGCATGCCGATCTGATTATCGGCGCAGATGGCCTTAATTCCATTGTTCGCTCCCAGTGCGGCATTGATTTCAACATTGACTACCAGTCCAACCGTTTTATCTGGTACGGAACCGACAAGGAGTTCGACTACCTGACTCAGACGTTCATCGAAACAGAATTTGGTCCGATGACCGCGCATCACTACACTTATGCCGATGGGTATGGAACTTTCATTATCGAGATGAGCGAACGTGTATTCACGAATACAAACTGGAATCACTCAGATGAACGCCATTACAGGGAAGCTTGCGAAAATATTTTTGCAGAAAGCCTGAAAGGCGCGAGCCTCATTGCCAACAATTCCATCTGGCGGCAATTTCCCAACCTGGAATGCACGAACTGGTTCAACGGCAATTGCGTGGTGATAGGCGACGCGCTCCATACGGCGCATTTTTCAATCGGATCGGGAACGCGCCTGGCAATGGAAGACGTAATCGCTCTCGTGTCGTCGCTTAGTGAAAATGACTGGAATATTGGGACGGGATTAAAGGCCTTTCAATCAAAGCGGCAGCCCGTATTGGAAAAGCTTGTCCAAGCAGCGCGAAATTCTGCCGAATGGTACGAGCAATTCGATCGGTTTCTGCAATTGCCTCCCTGGGAGTTTGCACTCAGCTACATAAGGCGAGCAGGCCGGCTAAGCGACAGCAAAATACAACAGCTATCTCCGGAATTCGGCCGTGCCCTTGTCGAACGAAATCTTCTCGAAGGCGATCTCAAATGAACCTCATTCAATCCCTATGTGACGAAATCGGTTTTACGCTTCCGAAATACTATAATGCCTCGCGTCTACTCTGGGATAATCTGGCAGACAATCCGGATCGTATTGCGGTTCTTCATGATCAGGGAACTCTGACCTACAGAGAACTTGCCGCAGAGGCTTCCCGTGTTGGAAACTATTTGCA
>JANQOC010000463.1 GCA_028279265.1 Hyphomicrobiales bacterium | reverse complement strand
GTGGGCTGAGAGAGCAGGCAAAGACAATTTCCGCTTTTCGACCCCGGCGCAGTTTTCCCCGTCTCCGGCAGGTTTCCAAACCCCTTTCCGGAGCAGATCTGTCCAGATAAAGAGTGTTCAGAGTATCCGATCCCTGGTTGGCAAGGGCGATAGCCGCAAGAATTTTGCCGACAGAGGCGATTGCGCGGCTCTCCTTTTCCCGCACATAACCGCCAGACTCCCGGTTAAACGCCTTCCAGGAACCATAGTAAGAGGCATTGTATCCAGCATCATAATAGCGGACGATCTGTCCTTTCTCATTCGCAGCGACAATAACGATATCAGGTGCCACCTTGTCGGACTGTGAAGCTTTGGACTTCTTCACATCGAGATAAAAATCAGGATTTATGCGAGAGGCATATCTGGTCTGGAGTTTGGCAAGTGCTTTTTCAACCCTGTGCCGAAACCTCAGATTATCTGACAAATTCAGGGTCAGATTGACTCCGCGTACATACTGGCGCCAGGCATAGCCATAGATGTTTTCCATTTCCTTGCGGGCGCCATATCTGACAGCCGGTGCGAGGATATGGGCTCGCAGAAAGGGATTGGCCCGCGCGCGTTCCAAATGCCGGGGGGCGAAGGCTTCGATTGTGGTGTCAAAGTGGGGAGTGGCCTTAGGATCGGGAGGTCCGGAAGCGATTTGGTCCAAATCTTCGATTGTTGAAATCTGCTGGGTTCCGTCCTTTACAAGATTTACCGCACAGGCATGGGCACGTTCGAGGGTCAAGCGCTGCCAGGCACCGACACGAATACGATTGAGATTTTTTCCGCCTTTGAGCAGGATAATTGGATGATTGACGGCCGCCGCCAGAACGAATTGCTCGGCGATGGTCATATCCTTGGCCGGTTTCCCGAATACCACACGGCTCGTCTGTTCGACGCCGTAGAGGGGCGGTCCTCCGGTGCGCTGTGCGAGCGGCAGATGATCTGAAACCCATCGCTGCATCATCTCCAGATTGCCCTGGGACGTGAGTGAACGGTAGACTACTGGCGCATGCCACCACTCGACGAATTTGCGGGACAACTTCCCCGAAATACCTTCATCGCGACTGGGAATGAGTTTGAAATTCGCCCGTACAAGCTGCATGGAGAGCGTGGAGCCGCCGACTCCCATTCTGAGTTTTTTGGCTTCTATCGAGCGTTTCAGTGTCGAGTACGGGATTTTCAGAACCCCGTACAAATCAATACCGAACGGATTCACCCATGAACCGATATATCGATCTTCGTGGTAGCGGACACAATTCCAGTAGTGCTCGGGCACGGTCTGAACCGGTATCGATTTGTGATCGGGCGCTGCGATGTAATTTTCATTGTCCAGAACAATGGGTTTGCCGGTGTAATTGACATCCATTTTTGAGTCGAGGCGTGGGTCGAACGTACCGGCAAAATTGCCGTGTCGATCATAGAGCGCCGTTGCCTGCCAACGCTCTTCGGCGTAGCGCAGTTTTTCTGAATACCAGGCCTGACCGGTCCAACCGCGGATATAAGCGAAGGGGTATACGAGTACGAGCGTAAAGACGAAATAAAGAGCAAATGGAAGAGCGATCAATCGAAGGCTGGTCGGGATTCGCGGAATATACTCCGTCAATCTCAGGCAAAATCGAACGCTAACAAGAAATAGCCTGACCACGAGTTCTATTGAACGGGCGATATACT
>JANQOC010000459.1 GCA_028279265.1 Hyphomicrobiales bacterium | reverse complement strand
AAACGGCAGAGTATAGGGAAGAATGATATCCACCCATAACCGGTATTCCGTCGTTCGGAACGACTGGGCAACTTCCAGATAGTCCTGTTTGAGGCTGCGGGCACCCTCCAGGGAATTGTAGAGAACGGGAAACAGGCTGAACAAAAACACAACCAGAACTTTTGGCCAGAACTCAAACCCGAATATTGACAGGATGAAGGGTATTAAAGCCGCCATTGGCGTTGCATAGAGGGCCAGAATGTAATGTTCCAGCCCAATGCGCAGGGTAGCCCAACGCGCCATGGCCATGCCCAGAGTAATGCCGATAACCAGGGCAAGAGCCAGACCCGTTGCGAACAGTTTGAAAGATTCAATGAGGGCAAAAATGAAATCCGACTGGTTCAGGGCCTTGATCGCATTCCACAGGAAGAAACCACCCTCGGCCTGAAGGGCGACATACTCATCGCGGATAAACTCGAAACCAAAAAATTCGATGAGCCGCGGCAGCGCTCCCGGGTGATCCTCGGTAATCGTCTGCCCAAACAGTCCGGCAACCGCGTGTGCGATCGCTTCGACAAAAGGAACGCTGGATCCAAGAATCGGAGCGAGAAAGGCGGAATTGAACTGCCATCCCACAATTTCCCAGATGAGCAGGCCCGTAAACAGGCTTGCCGATACCTGGGCATATCTTCTGAAGCGACCGGCGGTCATAATCCCATCTCAAACCTGTCCGCTCCCCCTTTCAGGTGAGCGAAACGACAATGGGCGGTCCACACTTTAACAGCGTGAACCGCCGCTTGGCAGAATACCTAGCGTTTCAAGGCGTCTTCGTAGACACTCAGATCGACCATTTTCTCGTAGGTAATGGGTGTTTTTTCCGGTTTGATACCACCCCGGCCTTTAGTGATTTTACCGATCCGGACCTGGTTGGCGACGGCCTTTTCAATACGTTCCTGCTTCAGGCCGTTGTTGTCGGTGGGCCAGAATTTAATGGCCAGGAAGCCCTTGAGAGCGGCCTTGGCGACATCCTGTTCGTGCTTGGTGACACCGGCAATTTTCGCAACATTCTCGGCATTGGCGGGATCAGCCATATATTTAGCCGCTTCGCTCAGTGCAGCCACGGCGCGCACCATGGCATCTCTCTTCTTGGCCAGGGTGTCTTCGCGCGTGATTGTCATCAGATAGTGCAGTCCAGGAGCGACCTCATCAATCTTCGCGACAACATGAACCTTCTTGCCTGAATTCTTTTCGATGGCCATGACATCATCGATGTGCAGGACGCCAAAGGTCAGCTGTCCGGCAGCCATCGCCGTTGCCACGTTCGAACTCATGGGAACGGTTTTGACGTCCCTGTCAATTTTGAGCTTGCACTTGCGGGCGAGATAAGTGTTCAGCTGGATCCACCGGGCACCCCGTTTGGAGTCGACACCGACACTGTCACCTTTAATGCCTTCGCAGTTTGCTTTCGCCTGATCCATGGACCCGATCAGCCAGTCCGGATTGTTGAATCCCCAGATGGCTCTGATGGGCAGACCGGCATTGGACACCATGCGGACCACGAATTGCGACGGCGAAAAAGCCATATCGAAACTACCGGAAGCGACACCTTTGGCAGCGGCGGCACCGGAGTTAATGGGTTTGATTTCAACTTCGACACCGTGCTTTTTGAACAAACCGGCGTCCTGTGCAACATAGGCAACAACGTTTGCATAAATCGGCGGAACACCCGGGACTGCGAGGGTCAGCTTTTCAGCCTGGCCAACACCGGGAATCGCGACAAGAAACACCGCGACCAGATAAACAGTAATTATAGAGACAATTCTGCGACTTAGTTTTTTCACTTTTTTCCTCCCTGGTAGTTCGGGCAGAACAGCCCGATTGAAATGAAAGCTAATTGTCACTCAGTACATATTCAGCACGCATCACATCGTCGACAAGCGTACTCCAAACCTGCTCCTTGAGTTCCGAAAACCGCGGCATAAGCAATGTTTCACGGGTGCGCGGTCTCTCCAGATCAATGGTGATGATATCGCTGACGGTACTCGGGCGCCCTTTGAGAATCACGACCCTATCTCCCATGAGCACGGCTTCTTCGATGGAATGAGTCACGAAAACCATCGACGTTCTGTTCATGCCCCAGATCCGCAGCAATTCGAACTGCAGGATTTCACGGGTTTGGGCATCAATTGCGCCAAACGGTTCATCCATCAGCAAAACACTGGGCTCGGTCGCCAGGGCGCGGGCAAAACCGCAACGCTGCTGCATACCCCCGGACAGCTCATAGGGGTACCGGTCTTCAAATCCCTTCAGGCCCACGAGCTCGATGAAGTGCGGGACCTTTTCGCGTATCTCTGATTTCTTTGCGCCGGCGAGTTCAAGGCCATAAGCCACGTTGCTATAGACGCTCTTCCACGGAAACAATCCGAAATGCTGAAAGACCATGGCCACCCCTTCGCGGGGTTCGGTAACCCTGTCGCCTTCGATCAGAACTTCTCCGGCATTGTAATCGATCAGCCCGTCGATACACCTCAGCAGTGTGGTTTTGCCACATCCCGAGGGTCCGACAATGGAGACGATCTCACTATCTCCCACGTCGAGATTGACATCTTCAAACACCTGGAGGTCGCCGTAACGTTTCCCCAGTCCGACGACGGAAATCCTGAATTCTGAGGTTGAATGACCGGGTTCAGATAATGGATGTTCCCTTACCTGATCCATTCGAACACCTTCCCTGCTTCAACGTTTACCGGACCGAAAAACTTTCTGCGGGCAGCCTCTGGACCCATCCCGCTTCGACATCAGGCACGTGACCCGTCGTCTCCCAATAAATCTATTATGCACTTATGCAAACGATTGTAAATATGCAAACGATTGTAAACACCGAAAATTGTAGGCACCGGAATGTGGCCGAATTTCTGTCTTTCCCACCATTCCTGGCTTAGTTTTCGAGAGAAACGAGGAGTTGTCGGGGATTCGGTATCGCAGGTCTTTGATCTGATTGACGGTCAGGCAGGTCCGACCTTTTTGGACCGGAGGCTCAGGGACTCGGCCATATGGGCCTCGGATATTTCAGCCTCGCCGTCGAGATCCGCCAGGGTGAGTGCAACTCTGATGGTCCGATGGTAACCCCGCGCCGACATGTCGGTCACTTTCGCTGCACGCATCAACAGCGATCTGCCTTCTTTGCTCAGGACGGAAAGCTCTTCCAGCCGTTGGACGGGGCACGTTGCGTTGGTTGTCGTCATCGACAAGCCCAGCTCTGAAAACCTGTTTCGCTGTCGTCTCCGTGCCCGTGATACCCGCGCGCGAACAGTGTCACTCGGTTCGCCGCTGCTGTGATTCAACAGGTCCGATAGCTTCACGGCCGGGACCTCGATATGCAAATCAATTCGGTCGAGAAACGGTCCGGAGATCCGGGACACATATCTTTCTCCACAGTTCCTGCCCAACCTGCACTGGTATCCGGGTTCCAGCGCATTTCCGCACTTGCAGGGATTCATTGCCGCCACAAGCTGGATACGGGCCGGATAGACGACACGGTGATTGGCCCGGACTATGGCAACTTCTCCCGTCTCCAGGGGTTGTCGCAGGGCATCGAGCACCTGCGGGGAAAACTCCGGCAATTCATCCAGGAAAAGAACCCCATGATGAGCCAGTGAAATTTCACCGGGTTTCGGCTTCGTGCCACCGCCGACCAGGGCTGCCATGGTTGCGGAATGATGGGGGGCGCGAAACGGCCGGCGCGGATCAAGACCTCCCGATTTGAGCTCGCCGGCCATGGATTGTACCATACTGACATCAAGAAGCTCATCGGGCTCCAGCGCCGGCAGAATGGAAGGCAGGCGACTGGCCAGCATGGATTTACCCGATCCCGGAGGTCCCACAAGAAGGAGATTATGCCCTCCCGCTGCGGCGATTTCCAACGCCCTCTTGGCGCTCTCCTGGCCTTTCACCTCGATCAGATCCGGTCCCCCTGATTCAACCGGCGATAGTTCCGGTTCCGGTCGTGACAGCAGTTGAGAACCGCGAAAATGATTGATCAGGGGCAGGATATGATCGACAGCCAGGATATCCATATCCGGGGAGGCCCAGGCCGCTTCTTTTCCGCAGCTCTCGGGACAAATCAGTCCCTTGTTCATGGCGTTGGCCCCAATGGCCGCCGGCAAGGCCCCGTCGACATGGCGAACGGCTCCATCAAGGGACAGTTCACCAATAATGCAATAGGGCTCCAGTAAATTCGGACTGATGGCCTCGGCGGAAACCATGAGACCCAGCGCAATGGGCAGATCGAAATGACTTCCTTCCTTGGGAAGATCAGCCGGCGCCAGGTTCACGGTAATCCGCTTTGGCGGCAGACCCAATCCAATCGTGTTGAGTGCGCTGCGCACGCGCTCCCGGCTTTCGGCAACCGTTTTGTCCGGAAGGCCAACAATATTAAAGGCCGGCAGCCCTGATCCCAGCTGGACCTGGACATCCACCTTTCGTGCTTCAATGCCGGAAAAGGCAACCGTCGTAACTCGGGCAAACATCGATTGAAACCAATTAAAAATAAAAAATTGTGATCAGAATAATTTTGAAAAAAATAGTTTTCAGCAAAGACCCATTTATACCGTGTTACCGGAGGCGGTACAGGCCGTATTATCGGGATCGACAAATTTCAGGGCGTGACCCAAAATGCATACACTCAACCACACTTCTCTTCGATCACATCCCAGATCATCGAAGCGATATCATTACCTCCGAATTTTTTAACTTCTCGAATTCCAGTAGGTGATGTGACGTTGATTTCCGTCAGATAGTTTCCAATGACGTCGATACCTGTGAAAATCAGCCCGCGCTCGCGAAGCGGTTGTTCGAGGGCAGCGCATATTTCGTAATCCCGATCCGTGAGTTCTACTGGCAATGGCGTACCGCCGACATGCATGTTTGAGCGCGTTTCATCCTCCGCGGGCACGCGGTTTATAGCGCCTGCAACTTTTCCATCGATCAATATTATGCGCTTATCGCCGGCGCTGACGGCGGGCAGATATTGTTGTACGACAAACGGTTCACGAAACACTTCCTGGAACAGCTCAACGAGCGATGCCAGATTCTTGTCTCCATCAGAGATCTTGAAGACGCCGGCCCCGCCGTTTCCATATAGCGGTTTGACAATGATGTCCTGAAATTCCTTTCGAAATTCCCGAATGGCCTGAAAATCTCGGGTGATCAGCGTCGGGGGCATCAGGTCCGGAAACTCGGTCACGAAAATCTTTTCCGGGCAGTTTCGGACATGAACGGGATTGTTTACAACAAGCGTCTCCGGATGAATGCCCTCTAGCAGATGGGTCGTGGAAATATAGCTCATATCGAACGGTGGATCCTGCCGTAGCAATACCACGTCACTTTCCGCGTCAGCAGGACCTCGCGG
>JANQOC010000452.1 GCA_028279265.1 Hyphomicrobiales bacterium | reverse complement strand
TCGCGCGCCAAGTGTCACTATGTTTCGATATTACGGCAGGGCAACATTTTATAATCGGATCAAATTCCGGTATCCAGAATTGGTCAGGATGTCAGTGTCAGGGTAGCCAGATAACCAATCGTCGCCGTGGCCGATGTCAGACAGGTTCCCCACGCCATATCGACAATACTCATTTTCGTCGGCCAGTCCCGTATAGTTGCCATATTTGTGAGGTCGTAAGTAGCATAGGTGAAAAAGCCGAAAAGGCCGCCATAAATCATGGCGTGTTGCCATTGTTGTACTTCAAGAGCCGGAGCGACGGCAAAAATCACGATCCCTATTGTGAAGATTGCATAGAAGCCTCCGGCAATCGGGAAATTGACTTTTTCCTTCATTAACGAGCCCAGTTGAGCGCGATAGAACGTTTTGGCGATAAATGCCAGCCAAATGAAGTCGAGAATAAAAAAGGCGACTGTTGTCGTGATATAGGCAGTGAGATTGATCACTTTTGAAAACTCTGCGGCTCGATGGGCAAAAGACAGACTTCTATACGGGGCTCCGGCTAAAACAGATCAAGTCATAGGCTATCTGCACTTCATTGACCGTGGAAAAAGTGATGATTGCCGATTTACGCGGGTACGATCTCTCCTCTCCAGTCAAAGCAATATCCACTATCTGCCGGTTTGAGATGGTCCAGGACGCTGAGAAGATACTGAACAGATTCTTCGGGTGTGAACAGTTTTTTCTTTGCAACGTTCCTTTGAAAAGGTTTGGACAAATCGCTATCCACCGTTCCGGGGTGCAGGCCAACAACGATTGACTGCTTATGTCGCCTTGAAAATTCGATGCTAATGGTCTTCAGGATCATATTAAGCGCTGCTTTGGAAGCCCGGTAGGAATACCAGCCTCCGAGTTCATTATCAGAGATACTTCCGACCCTGGCCGAAACAGCGGCCATTAGAACCGGACCATCTCTGCGCAGTCGGGGCAGGAAATGCTTGGCGACCAGGGCAGGGCCGATTGTATTGATTTTGTACAATCGTTCCAATTTCTCACCACTCAGGTCCCGTATGGATTTTTCCGGAGAAATACCGTTTTCGTGCAGCATTCCTGTTGTGACGAGTACGGCGTCAAGAGGGCCGTATTGGGATGTTTCGAGCGCCGACTTTTGGATCAGTGTCTCTTTCTCAAGGTCCAGTGTCAGAGGAATGACTTTGGGGTGATCGAAGTTCGCTCCCGAACGGGAAGCGGCAAAAACTCTCTCAACATTGGCGCGCGCGGCCAATGCCCTGACAAATGCGGACCCGATCCCTCCGGTGGATCCGATGACACAGATATTGAGAGAAGTTCGATTGTTGAGCATGACAGGCTGTCCGCCAATAGAATTCATTCGGCCAAAATCTGATTCATTTTTTCGGACAAATCATTGGCACTGGAGAAAGCCGCTTCGACCCGGCCTCTGATACACCAGTCCCCGCAGGCCGCCAGCCTGGATTCAGTATCCACTAATGACTTGTCTCCTGACTGTTTGTCGATGTTGGCGTAACGCCAGCGATGGGTTGCGACATGGTCGGCATGTGACAGATCCCGCCCAAGTATTTCACTGAGTTCGTTCACCAGAACGGTTTGAACCATTGCCGCTTCTTCTTCCAAATGCTCTTCAGACCATTGGTTTGAGGCATGGGCGACGATTGAGAGACCATCAGGACGGCCCGGCTTGCT
>JANQOC010000451.1 GCA_028279265.1 Hyphomicrobiales bacterium | reverse complement strand
TATGGCCATTTCGGCCGCTCACCGGAAAACGACGGCGGGTTCTCGTGGGAAAAAATCGATCTCGCTGAAAAAATCAAAGATGCGCTGAGCTAAGATTATTTAATTTCTGCGAATCCTTCTCAGAATGCCGTGGATGTTCAATTCACGGAGAATGAGTAATAATCCGTAGTTTCTATTGCAACCACTAAATTTTGCTTTTAGACTGTTCTCATCGTATTTCGAAGATCAGAGCAGGATAAAGCTGGCATGGCAATAATAGAGGTCAAGACGGAGATCACGGGTGTAATCCTAAGTATTCTGAAAAACGCCGGAGACAATGTCGATGAGGACGAACCGATAATGACATTGGAATCCATGAAAATGGAAATACCTGTCGCAGCCCCGGAGAGCGGGACAATTGTTGAAGTTAAGGTGGCTGAAGAGGAAACTGTGACCGAAGGCTCCGTGGTCGCTACAATCGAAGTCTAGTCGGGAATCGCTGTTGGTTTGATACAGTAAAACGGGACACCAGGACAGTGAAAAAAGGGAAACGCAAACCCAAGGTCTCCAAAGCGAACGATACGATCGACGAAATGCGCTTGCTTGGATTTTCTGACTATGAATCCCGTATCTATATACAACTTTTGAAATCAAGTCCGGCCACCGCTTACGAAATATCCAAACTTGCCGGTGTCCCCCGCCCAAACACCTACAGTGCCCTCAATTCTCTCGCCGAACAAAGGGCCGTGCTTCCTGTAAGTGAGAATCCTGTTCGATATATCGCAGCAAAACCAGATGATCTGTTTCCAGCCATCTCACGGCAAACGTCGTTACTGTGTGAGAATCTGGAAAACGAACTCGCCGATTTATCGAAAGATGAAGAATCTCAATATGTTTGGATCGCTCGCGGGGAATCTGAAGTTCGGCAGAAAATCGATGAACTCATCGAATCAAGTGAGCACACAATTTGGGTGAAAGCATCGGAGGAAGTCTTAAACCAGCATGCGGCGAAATTTCGCGAGGTAGCGGGGCGGGGTGTTTCTATCCACTTTATTCTGTTCGGTACAAACGCAGATGCGTTTCGTTTTTCAAAGAACTGTTTTGTCTACATTCATGAAGGATCCGGTGTGCGCATGGGCACCGCCGATAATCTGTTCACATTAACGATTGATCATCGGGAAATGCTGACGGCATCTGATAAAGACGGCTACCTGGCTGCCTTTACACAGAATGGCCCGGTGGTCACCATGGCTCAGTCTCTTTTGCGCCACGACTATTTCATGGCCGAAATATTTGCAAAATTTGACAAGCAGCTGACCAAGGAGTTCGGCCCGCACCTGAAAAAACTGCGCATGGCCACCTACACCGATGAGCAGATCAAAACTTTCAAAAAACGCGTAGATTTGTAGATCCCAAAGCGATCCAATTCCTGAACGCCTGTTATTTCGAAAGCTGCTTCTCGAAATGGCTGATATTCGCAAGAACCCGGGCTACGGGTGCGATTTCGTCAAACACCGGAATCCGGTATCCCTGAGAGATCTCACGAAGTTCGCGTTTTCTGTTGTCAATGGCCTCCGAACCATCGCTTCTCAGCACTAAAACAAAATGAATCGGTTTGCTCCATTCAGATTTTGCTTTTCGCATCACTGCAAACAAATTATCGATTGGGTCGACGGAACCCCGTCCGACAAATGCCGCAAGATTGAGATGCATGACCACGACATCTGTATTCGTATCCCGATAAACGATATCGAGAATTTCCGCAGCGATCCAACCTTCCTTTTCAAGCAATGTTCCAACAGGCGTATCGATGGGATTCAACACGCTGGTGCCAGCGGGCAAATTAAGAGCCTGCAACTGCTTCACGGCGGATTCGTCAAACGGCAGTACGGAAAGATCATTTTCTGCAAATGCGTCAACGCCAAGGACACTTGCACCGCCACCATTGCCGAAGAGGGTCACGTTTCTTACCGGCAGCCCTTTTCGGAGATCAAGGAATTGAAGAGCCAGAAGCGTATCGATGAATTCATCTACGGTTGAAACAAGTGCCGCACAGCATTGCTGACTCAGGGCAAACCAGCTTTGACTGTTCTCTGCAAGTGCCCCTGTGTGCGAGGCCGCTGCCACGGCGCCCGCGTCCGAAAGGCCGCCTTTCAGTATGACAAGGGGCTTGATCGTCTTCGATGACCGCATGAGATTGAAGATCTCGCGCCCATCCTTGGCATCTTCGACATAGATACCAATGGCATTTGTAAACTCATCTTCCAAATAAAAACGAATGATATCGGCGGGCTTCAAGTCCGCGCTGTTTCCGATGGTAACGAGCCCGCTGAACCTCAGCCCCTTCCATTGTCCCCGTTTGACAATGTCAGTCGATAACCCTCCCGACTGGGACACCACACCAATTGATCCCAGTTCTCTGGGAGCGTCCTTGGGAAATGTCAGTCCACCCCGTGGTGAATAAGTGCCGAGACAATTTGGACCGAGTATCCTGACTTTTCCGATTCTTGCGGATTTGACGAGTTCGGTTTCCAGCGACTTGCTTTCCGCAACCTCTCCAAATCCGGAAGAAATCACCTGCGCCACTTTGCAATTTCCATTTGCGTTTCTCAGTATTCGGGGAATTTGTGCAGCTCCGATCGCCACATAGGCATAATCGACCGGCTTTGGGGTAGAAGACAGATCCGAGTATGTCTTCAGGCCTTCGATCAAAGGCGCATTGGGATGAATTGGATAAATTTCCCCTTCGTAACCAAATTCTTGCATTCGCTTAATAAAGGTATTTGCAATGACAATCTTTTTACTCGACGCTCCGACGACTGCGACTGTGCGAGGCTTGAACAAGTGGTTTAATAACGCGATCTCAGAATCTGAATTTGGATTCTCTGAAAGATT
>JANQOC010000421.1 GCA_028279265.1 Hyphomicrobiales bacterium | reverse complement strand
GCCAATGCGCAATAGCTGATCCAGGACATGTTTCGGACGGTTTGTTGCCTGCAATGTCTGGCTCAAAATCGCAAAATCAAAGGAGTCATCGGGATAGTTGGCAAGATCGAGATCCGCATCACCCTGAACAACAGACAGCCCCTTGGAGACGCACAGATTCACGCCTTCCTGACTAATCTCCACACCGCGCCCGTCGATTTCCTTGGCTTCCAAAAGCAGTTTCAGAAGATCGCCATTACCGCAACCGATATCAAGAACCCGCGAACCGCGCGTGACCATTTCTTCGATCAGAAGATGGTCAACACGGGTCGTTGAGTCATGGGCTGTGAAATCTGGGTTCATATTCACGATATTGGCGTTCCGAAATCGTCGATCATTACTTTGCAGGCAGTATGCCCCGTGACTTTGCCGTCGAATTGATGAACCCGGATATGGTTTTAAAAAACTCGGGTTCATCCAGCAGGAAGGCATCATGGCCGTTGTCGGATTCAATCTCAACAAAACTTACATTGGCGGCCACAGCGTTCAATGCCTGGACAATTTCGCGACTTTCCCGCGTTGGATACAGCCAGTCTGATGTGAACGAGACGACACAAAACCGTGTCTTAAGTTCGCGAAAGGCGTGTGCCAGTGATCCTTCATAGTCCGCGGGCAGGTCGAAATAATCCATCGCCCGGGTAATATACAGGTAGGAGTTGGCGTCGAATCGATCGACGAAACGATATCCCTGGTGCCGCAGATAGCTTTCGACCTGAAAGTCCGCATCGAATCCGAAAGTGAGTTTGTCGCGATCCTGGAGGGCACGACCAAACTTCCGATGCAGGGCATCGTCTGAAAGATAGGTTATGTGAGCAGCCATGCGCGCCACGGCAAGGCCTTTGCGCGGATTGGAACCGTTGTCCATGTAACGGCCGCCATGCCAGTCGGGATCGGCCATCACTGCCTGTCGTCCAACCTCGTGGAAAGCGATATTCTGCGATGAGTGCCTGGCTGTCGCTGCAACCGGGATCGCTGAATAAACGCGGTCGCCATAAGAGGCCACGAGCTGTAAGACCTGCATGCCGCCCATTGATCCGCCGATTGCACAGAACAGGTCCGGAATCTCAAGCTTGTCGAGCAGGCGGATCTGGGCGCGCACCATGTCTTTGATGGTGATGACCGGAAAATCCAAACCATAGACCTTGCCGGTTGCGGGATTGATCGACGAAGGTCCTGTGGACCCCATGCAGCCACCGATAATGTTTGCGCAAATGACATAGAAAATATTCGTGTCAATGGGGCGGCCGGGACCGACCATTGTCGTCCACCAGCCGGGCTTCCCGGTTATGGGATGCTCGTTGGCGACATGTTGGTCGCCGGTGAGTGCGTGGCAGACCAAAACCGCGTTGGATTTATCGGCGTTCAACGCGCCATATGTCTGGTAGGCAAGAGTGTAAGGCGCAAGAACGGTTCCGCCGTCGAGCTCCAGGGGTTCATCCGGACCAAATTCGACGATCGATCCCTGATCGATATTGCGATCCTTAATTTCTATTCGGTCTGTCACTTTAGTCTGATCTTGATCCCAAAATTCCGGATCGTCCATTTTACATCAATCTTATCCGTTTCCTTGTCGCCAGGATGATCAGATTTTGATTTCCGTTCAAGGGCCTGAGCGATAAGGACACAAGAGCTAGGCCCTTGAACGGAAATGTCAATCTTTTCTTTGCATTTCAATCCGTCACGACTTAACAATATCGACGATTTGCTCTCGATTTGGGGTAAATTCGATTGTAATTTCATTGTCTCGAAATTGCTTATTTTGTTATCGAATTGGCTAACAACGGTTTCAGACAAAATTCAATAGCTTGGAGCGATCCATGTCCGTATCGGGAAAACCGGTTCCCCAACCCGGCATACTTACCATCAGTCCCTATGTTCCCGGTGAAAGTGAGCTGCCCGGAGCCGGAAAGGTTATCAAGCTAACGTCCAACGAGACGCCGCTTGGGCCGAGTGCCAAGGCCGTTGCCGCCTACAATGAGGAAGCCCTGCTTCTCGAGCGATATCCCGACGGAGCCTCGACACGGTTGCGCGAGGCAATTGGCAAATTGTACGGACTTGATGCCGAGCGCATTATTTGTGGCGCCGGTTCCGATGAGTTATTGAACCTCCTCGCCCAAGCCTATATCGGCCCTGGAGACGAAGCCATCTTCAGCGAACATGGGTTCCTCGTTTACAAAATCGCGATACTTGCAAATGGCGGCATTCCGGTCGCTGCTCCGGAAACCGATCGCACATGCGATGTCGATGCCATTCTCAGCCGGGTGACTGAAAAAACAAAAGCCGTGTTCATTGCAAATCCCAATAATCCCACGGGCACCTACGTTCCCATCGGAGATATAAAAAGGCTTCGCAGCAGTCTGCCCGGCAATGTCCTGTTGATTCTGGATGGGGCTTATGCGGAATATGTGCAGCGCAACGATTACGAAGCCGGTATCGAAATGGTCGCGACATCCGAAAACACCGTCATGACCCGGACGTTTTCAAAAATCTATGGGCTTGCCAATCTCAGGATTGGATGGGCCTACTGTCCGAGTGAAATTTCAGATGTCCTCAATCGCATCCGTGGCCCTTTCAACGTCAATGGCGCGGCCATAGCCGCGGGAGTTGCGGCGATCGAGGATCAGTCGCACGTCACCCTGGCCCGGGAACACAATGATAAATGGCTCAGTTGGCTGGACCAGAAATTACGGGATCTCGGTCTTAAGGTGACACCAAGTGTCGGCAATTTCCTGCTCGTTGATTTTCCCGACGACTCCAAACATTCGGTCGAAAAAGCAAACGCCTATTTGCAGAGTCAGCGGATCCTGCTCAGGGGTGTCGCAAGCTACGGGTTACCGGAGTCGTTGCGGCTGACCGTAGGAACCGAAGAAGAAAACCGGGCTGTGGTCAAAGCGTTAACTGAATTTCTGAACTAGGAGAATAATCAATGGAAACGCCTATGTTCAAGAAACTGGCGCTCATTGGCCTTGGCCTGATCGGTTCCTCTATCAGCCATATCGTCCGCAAGAATAATCTTGTCGAAAACATTTCCGGTGCGGCCCAGAGTGAGAAAACCCGAGACATTGCTCTTGAGCTCGGCCTTGTCGACGAAGTTCATTCAGATCCTGCCGAAGCCGTTGTCGATGCCGACCTGGTCATTTTATGTGTACCCGTCGGGGCCAATGAAGCGATCGCCGAGCGCATTGCCCCGAACCTGGCAAAGGGAGCTATCTTGACGGATGTGGGGTCTGTTAAACGAGACGTTATCAATCTGGTCCAGCCCCACGTTCCTGCGGGGGTTCATTTTATTCCCGGTCACCCCATCGCCGGAACCGAACAGTCGGGTCCGGAAGCGGGATTCGCGGAACTGTTTGAGGGAAGATGGTGCATTCTGACCCCGGAAGAGTCCGTCGATGCCGAGAGTATCGAAAAACTCAAACAGTTCTGGGTAGGATGCGGCAGTTTCGTGGATATCATGGACGCCCGGCATCACGATCTCGTGCTGGCCATCACCAGCCATCTGCCGCACCTCATTGCCTACAATATTGTGGGCACAGCCGACGATCTGGAAACGGTCACGCAATCCGAGGTCATCAAATACTCAGCGGGTGGTTTTCGGGATTTTACCCGGCTGGCAGCCTCGGATCCGATTATGTGGCGAGATGTATGTCTTCACAATAAGGATGCCATTCTGGAAATGCTGGGTCGGTTTTCCGAAGACCTTGCATCTCTTCAGCGGGCTGTCCGCTGGTCAGATGGTGACGCGCTGTTTGATCTTTTTACGCGGACACGCAACGTCCGCAAGACCATTATTGAAGCCGGTCAGGATATCAGCCGCCCTGACTTTGGCCGTCACAACAGTCCCGAATAGAAATGCAGCGGCACAGCGAATTCAAACAGGTTCAACCCAGTCGAGGGTGCGCTA
>JANQOC010000196.1 GCA_028279265.1 Hyphomicrobiales bacterium | reverse complement strand
CAACGAGGAAATCAACGGAGAAGAACAGGAGCGGCCCCCGGGCCGCTCTTTTTTTGCGCGGACATGGGGGTTTGAATCCGACTGTTCCGTAACAGTGCTCGCGACCCCTCGTCCCTGCCGATGAGCGGCCGGGCAAAGCGAACTAAGTTCGGCAGGAATATGGATCTCAACCCTTCGTTAACCAAATTGGTTTCAAATAATGCCGTGTGTGGGTAGGAGTATTAAGTATGCGTAGTGTGTTTAGCGCCACGAGTGTTGGCGCCGTGCTGAGCCTTCTGGGCCTGGCGTTTCTTTTGAGCGGTTGTGCTTTGTGGAGCAAATCCGAACCTCGTCCAACATATTCGAACACGTACCAGGCGCCGCCGCGTTATGCCGAGCCTTATCGTCCGCGTGTCGTTCAGAACCAGCCTGTTTACAGGCCGGACCCCCGTTATAATCCGCCGCCGGTGGCGCAGGGATATAACCGCCCCCAATATGGCGCGCCCTATCCCGGCCAATATAGGCGCGATCCGAATGTTCGCCCCTATTCCGGCTATACCAGCAGCATTCCCAGGGGTCCGAGAACCCATAAGGTGGAACGGGGCGAGACCCTCTATCAGATTTCGAGGCTTTACAGAGTCAAGATGGAAGCGATCCAGGAGGCTAATCATATCGAGGACCCGTTCTGGCTTAAAACCGGCCGCGTGTTGATAATTCCGCGGAGCTGATACGCGTTTCATACGGCGACCCTTGTTCCAGTCCGCTCATCGGAATCAGGGAGATCGCTGAATAAAGGTGCCGTTCTCGATCGTGGTGGTGCGCAGGTATCGGGACGGCACCTGTTTTTTTGGTAGAACGATAAGGGGCGGCGGCGAGGAACAGCCGGCGGCGAGTGGCGCTATTCCACATCCAGCAGGGCGAAAATGCTCCTCAAGGCACTCAGGGCAATGGCGAAAAAAATACATCCGTAAAAATAGGACATGATGCCGTGATCGGCGGGGTTGATGTAAATCTCGCCGGTGAAAAACTGAAACCCGAGCCGCCCGGTATAGTAGACGACGGGTAGTAAGAGGGCTGCCAATAAGGGTCGAATGATCGCACGCTCCCTACTTTGCAAGAGACCTGTTCCGTGCTTTAAAGGAAGTATAAATTACCCACTGGAAGAGACAAATCAAATTCCGCCCGATAGCGCGATCCGGGTTCAAATTCCCTTGATGATCGCCGGCGGCAAAAACGAGAAAAATACGGAAAGGCAGGTTTCAAATGTCTGAGAAGCAACAAGAAAATCTGGACAAAAATCCCGAAATCGGTGCCATGATCATGATGGACCATGTGAATTTCCAAACCCCCAATCACGATATGGCAACATTGTTTTTCATCGGCGGCCTGGGCCTGACCCGGGACCCCTATCGCCGCGCCGATCTGCAGAACATGGGCATCAATGTCGGGCTGCAACAGTTCCACCTGCCGCGGCGCGAACGTGTCGCCGGCGAGGGAACACCACCGTTTCAGGGGCTCATCGGTATCGTGCATCCGGACATTGATGGCGCGCGCCAGCGACTGGCGACGCTGGAGGAAATGGGCGCTCTGGCCAACTCACCTTATCGATGGGAGACGGTCCCGGACGGCGCGCTCATCACCAGCCCCTTCGGCTACCAGCTGCAGTTGCACGCGCCCGGCAGCCTCGATTTCGAGAAAGTGCTGGGAATTGCGTATGTGGAGGTCTACGTGCCGTCGGGCAGTTCACCGCGCATCGGCGCTTTCTATGAAAAGATTGTGGGTGCGCCCGTACGCTTGAACGGGCAGGGTTCCGAACCGTCGGCGATCGTTTACTCGGGACCGCACCAGGAACTGCGCTTTGTCGAGCGCGACCTCGAAGATTATCAAACCCACAATACGCATGTCTCTTACCACGTGACCCATTACAATCAGCTGCGCCGAGAACTGCGCGAACATGACGCCATCCTGGGCGACGGGCAGGGAGAAGTTTTCTTCTTCGACAAGATCTATGACCCGGAAAACGGTGAAACTATATTTCAGATGCAGAACGAGGTCCGCAGCGTCTACCATCCGGACTTCATGCGACCCCTGATCAACCGCTGGCCGTTAGAGACGGAACCGTTCTCCGACCAGACGCAGGTGATGAAAAAGCTGGCGAAACAACTCGGCTTCATGCCGGGCACCGTTTAGGCGACAGACTTGTCATTTTAGAGCCCGGCAAGGTACGGCAATGGTGGTGATGACTGTTTCTGCGGGGCGTACGCATTCCCCGTGGATCCCTGAGCCCCATCGACATGGTGATTCTCAGGCATGGGCAAAGAATCCGATCGCTTCAACCGGAGAACGCTAAACCAAAGCGCCCTCATTCCCCACAACCAGAAAT
>JANQOC010000391.1 GCA_028279265.1 Hyphomicrobiales bacterium | reverse complement strand
TGAATCCTTCGGTCTGATTATCGACAGTGTCGGTGAGGTTCTGCGCCTGTCGAAAAAAACATTCGAGAAAAATCCCGGTAATCTGGATTTGCGCTGGGTTGGTGTCTCGGCGGGGATTCAAAGATTGGAAAACGAACTGATGGTTATCCTTGATGTGGACAAGGTACTCGAGACCCAGGAAACACATCAAGCCGCCTAGTTGTTGCCCTCAGCGGGCCTTGGAAGAGAAGGATAAGATCAAATGAAGCAGTGCCTGGTTGTCGATGACAGCAGTGTCATCCGCAAAGTGACACGTCATATTCTTGAAGATTTTCAGTTTGACATATCCGAAGCCGAGAATGGTTTGGTCGCCCTGGAAAAATGCCGGCAGCAAATGCCCGACGTGGTGTTTCTCGACTGGAACATGCCGGCCATGGACGGCATTGAGTTTATTCAGGCGCTGCGGACCGAAATCGGCGGCGACAAGCCGAAAGTGATTTTTTGCACAACCGAAAACGATGCGGAACACATTACACGCGCACTCGATGCCGGGGCGAACGAGTTCATTATGAAACCGTTTGACCGTGAAATTGTCGAAGCGAAGATGCATGAAGTCGGCATGATCTAGAAATGCAGGAGTCTTGAAAGTGCAATCTGCAACAGTTTTATCGCCTGCAAAAGTAAAAAACTCCGATCTGGTCCGGGTCATGATCGTCGATGACTCAGCTGTGGTTCGAGGGTTGGTCTCCCGCTGGTTATCGGAAGAGGATGACCTGCTGGTTGTCGAGAAGTGTTCCAATGGAAAAATAGCGCTCGATAAGATTGCCGATGCACAACCTGATATCGTTGTCCTCGATATAGAAATGCCGGTCATGGATGGGCTGGAAGCCCTGCCAGAACTGCAGAAACGCGCACCGCGCAGCAAGTTTCTCATGGCCTCAACCTTGACTCAGAGAAACGCTGAAATTTCGCTGAAAGCGCTGTCTCTTGGGGCGACGGATTACATTGCCAAGCCAGAAGGTAATCGGGGTGTCACAACTTCGGAAGATTTCCGCAAAGAGCTGATCAAACGTATCCGGGCGATTGGCGGTAAGGGCAAGCGCCTGCGTGCGCCCGCGTCTGCGAACCGGACCGAAGTGGAAAAGGCGGTGCCCGGAGTTATTTCGGTGCATGGCAGCCCTGGGGGACAGGCTCCGACAACGCTCAAGAGTTTTTCATTGGTGAAGCCGCGGGCTCTGGTCATCGGCAGCTCGACTGGTGGGCCGCAGGCACTGATGACCCTGCTGGCACATATTTCCCCGCATTTAAACGACATCCCCACTCTCATAACGCAACATATGCCGCCAACATTCACAAAAATTCTGGCGCAAAATCTGGCGCGTTCCCTGGATCGGACGGTCAAGGAAGGGGAACAGGGCGAAATCCTGCAATCCGGACATATATATGTCGCGCCTGGCGAACACCATATGCTCGTAGAAGAGCGAGAAGGGCGGGTCTCTATCGTTCTGGATGACGGGCCTCAGGTTAACTATTGCCGGCCCGCTGTTGATCCCATGAGCATAAGCGCGGCCAAGGTGTTTAAAGCCGGAATGCTGAATATCATTCTTACAGGTATGGGACATGATGGGGCGGAAGGCGTCAAAGCCGTATCGGCGGTTGGAGGCAGCGTGATTGCTCAGGATGAAGAATCGAGCGTTGTCTGGGGCATGCCGGGAGCCGCCGCAGCAACCGGATGCTGTTCGGCTGTATTACCTCTCAATGAGATCGGTCCCAAGACCGTCTCTCTGATCAGGGGGATTTAACATGACACCCCAGGAATACGGCTATCTTCAAAATATGCTCAAAGAGCGATCGGGACTTGTCCTTTCCGAGGACAAGCAATATCTGATCGAATCCCGGCTAAGTCCGGTGGTGAAAAAGAACGGCCTAGAGAACATTTCGGATCTCATTCGCAAATTGCAGCTGCCGGGAAGTGAAAACCTGAAGTCGGCCGTAACCGAGGCGATGACCATAAATGAGTCCTTTTTCTTCCGGGACAAAACACCATTCAAGAACTTCGAAGAAGTTATGATGCCGAGCCTGTTAAAGGCCCGTCAGGCAAAACGGTCCCTGCGCATTTGGAGCGCTGCCGCCTCTTCCGGACAGGAGCTGTATTCCCTGGCTATCCTGATCAAGGAAAAGGGTGACGCCTTCCGTTCGTGGAAGGTCGAACTCATGGGAACGGATATTTCGACGGAAATTCTGGAGAAAGCCAAAACGGGTCTCTACAGCCAGTTTGAAGTGCAGCGGGGAATGCCGTCTCCTCTGCTCGTCAAATATTTCCAGCAGGTCGGAAGCTTGTGGCAGGTCGAGTCGGGTCTTCGAGCCATGGTGAGTTTTCGAAATTATAATCTACTCGACAATTTTTCGAGCCTCGGCACATTTGATATCGTTTTCTGTCGTAATGTCCTGATTTATTTTGATCGCGAGACCAAGCAGGATGTGCTGGAACGGATCGCCCGGCAGATGGCGCCGGATGGTTATCTTGTTCTTGGTGCAGCCGAAACGATTGTCGGTATTACCGATAAGTTCGAACCCGTGGACGGGCGCCAGGGACTGTTACGTTTGAAAAACGGTTCGGCTGTCGGTGCGCTGTCCGAAAGTTCGCCGTTGCAACAGGCTGCGGCAGATCTGGCCGCGAATGCCAAAAAAATTGCCTAACGCACAAATCCCTGATTTTTTTGAGATCCCGTCGGCCAAAATAAAAGGAGCCTGAAAAGGCTCCAATTTAGAAATAATCATTTTTTTAGATTTGTTGTAGCTTCAGGTCAGGCCGCTTCTATTTCCGCATCAGGATCTCTCAGAACATAACCGCGTCCCCAGACGGTTTCAATGTAGTGCTGGCCACCGGTTGCGGTTGCGAGTTTCTTGCGCAGCTTACAGATGAAGACATCGATAATTTTCAGTTCGGGTTCGTCCATCCCGCCGTAGAGATGGTTGAGAAACATTTCTTTTGTGAGCGTCGTGCCTTTGCGTAATGAGAGGAGTTCGAGCATCTGGTACTCTTTGCCCGTCAGGTGTACCCGTTGCCCGGCAACCTCGACGGTTTTGGTATCCAGGTTTACTTTCAAATCGCCAGTGGCGATAACCGATTGGGCATGGCCTTTCGAGCGCCGGACAATGGCATGAATGCGGGCGACAAGTTCGTCCTTATGAAAAGGCTTGGTTAAGTAGTCGTCTGCACCGAAGCCGAGGCCGCGAACCTTGTCCTCTATGCCGGCCAGACCTGAAAGAATTAAGATTGGTGTTTGCACCTTGCTGACGCGGAGAGTCTTCAAGACTTCATATCCGCTCATATCCGGTAGGTTCAAATCCAACAGGATTATATCGTAATCGTATAATTTCCCCAGATCGACACCTTCCTCACCAAGGTCAGTGCCATAAACATTAAATCCTTCGGACTGCAGCATCAGCTCAATGCTTTGAGCCGTTGCCCGATCATCCTCAATTAGTAGAACCCTCATCCTAAGCCTCTCAATTCTCGCCCGACCACTGACCACTGGCTATTCTTTCGAATCCGCACAGAAATCAATTGATTAACTCCCAGTGCAAAATTAGATCCTAAGGGTTAACAAATCCTAATTTCTAAACAGAAAGTTACGATTTTTTTTAACCAAAAGGTCAACATTGTGACTGCACTGGATCCCGTCCATTATTAAACGGACGTACGCATTACTCAGGGAATACTGATACGATATGCAAACTGGCTGCTCTCCGAGCAGCAACGCACAAAGGGCTTAGCACTGTAGATTTCTGATATGCGAAATCGAATTAATGAGACGGAACTCAATAATGGAATCAGGGAATATCGACGTGGAAAAAGAGTAAATTCTGTAAGTTTCAAGCAAAGCGAGATTCCTAAGTTTCACCCAATGATATTTCCTTAAACAGGTCAGTAGAGAAATTGCAGTTTCCGACAAATGTTCCTTTGACGAGAAGCCCCCTCATGCCCCACTCAATATCTTCGCCCGAAAAATTACTCCCAGACTGCCTGGTACAGAAATTATCGGTCCAAAAAAGACAGATGTATAACCAAGATAATCCGGAATCGCCGAAATTCTTCAAACGAATCAATAACACATAAGAGATACCAGAAATTAGACAGTGACCAATAGTCGTTCAGTTCATTCCAAATAATTTTCGCTCATATTGTGTCATTTTCGACTCCATTTGGGAGGCATTTACGTCTGGTTAACGCCTGCTGCTCAAAATACAGCTCG
>JANQOC010000385.1 GCA_028279265.1 Hyphomicrobiales bacterium | reverse complement strand
CCAAAAGCCTCTTTACCTTCTCTTTCATTCATATCCATGCTCACAATCGTTGGTTAAAAATTAAAGTATCGGACTTTGAAAGCTGCGCTTCGTGCCAGGCACGATCTGCAATCCCTTCTCATATCCAAATAACACACAACTGATATATTAACAATACGATTGTGTATATTTCAATAATAAAATAAAAATATAGAGTTAATTTTGCAGCATATTTGCAATTTCGGATGTGAGAAATAGCTGAAAGAGCCTTTTTATTAGTACTATTTTAATATTTGTTAATAATTTATTTAAGATAAAAGCCAGCAGAAATTTCTGTGCCTACCTGCTGCGGCCGTAAATCATCTATAGAACATAGTATTTATTCAGCTCTTCAATTGATAAACTTGTTCAGGAACGAGATCAATGAGAAGTACGGTGCCGAAACGGTTCCCGGGTAATCCCGGATATCACCTCAGATTCCAACTGGATTTGGCTTAGAATCCGAGGAAATCGGCAATAAGGGGATTGCGGATAGACTGCATGAGGACAAGGCCGTGGAGAAATGCGACGAGCACGGCTCCTAAGGCAACTGAACTCAGCTGTGCCGGTGACATAATCTGCGCCTGTTCCTCATGGCTCTCAAATTCGTCGGAAAAATCCCAAATCTGGTAAGTCGCAAAGGCGACGATCGCTCCGAGAATGTAAGATTGTTCGTAGAGTGCCAGGGCAAATCCAATCGTCAAAATCGCCCATCCCGCGGAGTTCGCATCCCGTCGCGGCAACGAACCGATTATGGCACGCAATATTTGTCCGCCGCCCATGGGTTCCACCGGTGCCAGGTTGATCAGGTTAATCAGGGCGAACAACGCCGCGGCAATACCCAGGGACAGATTTTCGGTGAGCAGAAACAGGCCGAAAAGGCCGAGCGTGGGAATTAGGCCCATGGCCGGTCCCATGAGAAAGCAAAAGGCACTTTGGAAATGGCTGGCGAAATTTGATTTCGACAGATAATGACCGCCGATGAAAGGGATAAAATGCAGTCCGTTGACGCGCATCCCCAGACTTCTGATCGCCAGCACGTGCCCGAATTCATGGGTGGACAGGGCCATAAGGACAACAATCGCCCAGGACAGATCGTAGAAGTACCAGCACCCGAAGAAGGCAATCGCCCCGGAAGCGGCACACAGCATGATATCATTCGTTTCCAATTCCGAGACCGCTCCCTGCTCCTGTTCACAGCGGGATTTAAAATGGCGCACCAGCCACCGGGTCAGGAGCGGTTTGTAAATCCGTGACCAGAACCCTTCGAACTTGAACTCATAAAACTGGCGAAGGCGTGTCGATTGGTCGTCGTCTTCAAGCGCAACGGCAACGAGTTGATTGGAGCTGTAATCTATCTCACCATCCTGTTCTTGCGGTTCCTGGTCCACCGGCTGCGAAGTTTCGGTACGGCGGATGTCCGCTTCGTCTTCGATATGGGCCGCAAGAATCGCTTCGCCATCTTTTTTCTCTATGATTTGAAAGGGGCAGGAGAACATGTCCTGGAAGAATCGGAATCTGACCTGAAAACCTTCTCTGTTACCGTTTAGGGGTTCAACCCGGTAACTGACAGGCAGATATTGCGAGAGATTTCCAGCCGACCACATGGCTTGCCAGACCATTTCGCGCGGCGCGTTGATCTGAACTTCAAACTCATAGCGTCGTCGGATCTTATTCTGGATGGAATCCTGAATGGCAAAGTAAAAATCCTTGACGATGGCGAGACACTCAGACCACATCTCCGACCTCCGGCATCACTCTCGAATCGAAATTATTCAACGATCGAGGCTAATGCGGAGCTATTAATAATTGATCAATCGCCGGCACACGATGCTGGCGGTGTGCCGGTCAAAAGTGAACAATTGATTAATCCATGGTCGGCATGATGAACGAGGCCCCATCCTTGATTCCGGAAGGCCAGCGCGACGTTATGGTCTTTGTCTTCGTATAGAATCGGATTGAATCCGGCCCGTGCTGGTTCAAATCACCAAAACCGGATCGTTTCCAGCCGCCAAATGTGTGATAGGCCAGGGGCACCGGTATGGGGACATTGACCCCGACCATGCCGACATTGACGCGGGAAGCGAAATCCCGGGCCGCATCACCGTCGCGGGTGAATATGGCGACACCGTTTCCATAGTCGTGACTGGAAGGCAATTCGAGGGCTTCTTCGTAGTTTTCGGCACGGACGACGGAAAGTACCGGCCCAAAAATTTCTTCCTTGTAGATGCGCATGTCGCGCTTGACATTGTCGAACAGGCAGCCACCCATGAAATGGCCGTTCTCATAGCCCTGCATGGAAAAATCCCGGCCATCGACAACCAGGTCGGCGCCTTCCTCGACTCCGAGGTCGACATAGTTTTTCACCTTTTCCAGATGGGCGGCTGTCACCAGGGGACCATAATCGGCGGAGTCATCCGTCGAAAGACCGATTTTCAGGGATTCCACTCTGGGAATGAGGCGTTCAACCAGATTGTCCGCGGTGGATTTGCCAACGGGAACCGCTACTGAGACGGCCATGCATCGCTCGCCTGCTGAACCGTATCCGGAACCGATCAGGGCATCGACGGCCTGATCCATGTCGGCATCGGGCATAACGATCATGTGGTTTTTAGCGCCGGCAAAACACTGGACCCGCTTCCCGTGCTGGGCACATGTCGAATAGATGTACTCGGCAATAGGCGAAGATCCGACAAATCCGACGGCCGAGATGTCCGGATCATCAAGAATGGCATCAACAGCCTCTTTGTCACCATTGACCACATTCAGAATACCTTCCGGCAATCCGGCTTCGCGCATCAATTCCGCCAGGCGCATGGGAACCGAAGGGTCACGTTCCGAAGGTTTCAGGATAAAGGCGTTACCGCAGGCGATCGCCGGTGCAAATTTCCATAGCGGAATCATTGCCGGGAAGTTAAATGGCGTGATCCCGGCGACAACGCCCAGTGGCTGGCGCACCGAATACATGTCTATGCCCGGACCGGCACCCTCGGAAAACTCTCCTTTCAAAAGATGCGGAATACCGCAGGCAAATTCGGCGACGTCGATTCCGCGCTGAATATCCCCTTTTGAATCGGGAATGGTCTTGCCATGTTCCCGGGACAATAATTCCGCGAGGGAATGCATCTCAGATTGTATCAATTCCAGAAACTTGAAAAAGACACGGGCCCGTTGTTGCGGATTGCGGTCGGCCCAGGCCGGTTGCGCACTCTTCGCATTAGCCACGGCCTGGCGCACTTCCTCGGTACTCGCCAGCGAAACTTTCGCCTGTACTTCACCCGTATTCGGATCGAACACATCTCCGAAGCGGCCGCTCGTTCCCTGAATGCGCTTGCCGCCAATATAGTGACCAATTTCTGATGTCATATTTTGATCTGCGATCGACGGATCGATTGCACTCCCTGATTTCTCTTGGAATTGAATTCCGACTGGTGGTCGATGTTTCTTCCATGGCCTTTAATGGGGCCGTTATTGGGAACCGCCATCATTTCCCGGTTCCGTCTCTTAAGTTGCGACCGATGCGGGGATTAAGTCAAGTGACAAAAACCGGAACCGGAGATTTTCCGAGCCGCACGGGCGGAGATCGGCGCCGGGAATTTCTGCGGGCCGGTTAACTCCTAAAGACCGTCGAACCTAGTCATTGGTCCGCCGCAGTATCCAGTTGGCGAACAAAACGGTCACAAGCCCCATGACAATCTGGATCAACACAAAAACCGGAACGTCTTGCGGTCGAATAGACGCGAAAGTGTCGGTGAATTGCCGTGCGATTGTCACGGCCGGGTTCGCGAAAGATGTCGACGACGTGTACCAGTAGCCACCGGTGATAACCAGGCCGACAGCGTAGGGCACGGCTTCCGGACGATGGGCCAGGCAGGCGAGGATCGTAAATATGAGTGCGAACGTCGCAACGATTTCGCCGACCCATTGACCGAGGCCGGTACGTGCATGGGTTCCCCATTGCACGAGTTCCAGGTCAAACATGAGATGAGCGAGCAGCGTTCCCAATATTCCGAATACAATCTGCACGACGATGTAGAGCATGCCGGTTTTGGTTTCACAGTCTCCGCGAAACATCATGGCCACGGTTACGGCGGGATTGAAATGCGCGCCAGAAATCGGGCCGAACATCATGATCAATACAACAAGCATCACGCCCGTTGCGATGGCATTGGCGAGCAAGGCCACGGCAGTGTTACCCGCGGCGAGTGTTTCGCCCATGATTCCGGAACCGACGACTGTGGTCACCAGAAACAAAGTTCCCAGGGCTTCGGCAGCAAGTGATCGCGTCAGAGACATGTGTAGACCTCGATAATCATTTGTTTCCAACTCGACCTGTTCGCGCGTCTGGCAAATCGGATATGAAAACAGTATCGCAAAACAAGAAGCGCGATTGAATGCAAATGGCAAGTGCAAATGAAAACGATCCCGCCTAACGCACGATCCGTTTACAGATTTGCCTTGAAGGTTTCATGACGCGAAAAGAACATCGCGTGAATCTGTTCTGAAATTTTTGTCTGATTGCAAAATTTAGTTGTCACTTAGCCCAGCAGCCAGCTCATGACCGGATTGCGCACGAGACACGGTCGTTTGGGATAAAAAATTTCCGTCAGATTATTTTTTCTGAAAGTTTCACTCAGTGCCGAGAACCCGTGACGCAGTTTGTATTGCATTTCTTTTTTGTAGACCGGGTAGAGACCACAAAAGTGAATTTTTTTGCCCGCGCGAGTCTCATAGTTTCGGAAATTTTCACCACCTAAAACCGGATAATCGATGATGAATCCATCCATTTCACAATCGGAAGTGATTCGTTTTTTTGATTCGAAATTCGGAATTGAGTGCCCGACAGACAGCCAAGTGTCGTATTTATGTGGCATTCTAGATAAAAAATTTAAATGTCGAATTGGAAAATTCCAACGTTCATTTTGCATTTTTTTTACATCAAACAGCGGCCAGTCTCCCGGTAAGGCCATCACCAATTCGGAAAAATGCCAACACTCGACTTCTGTGTTCTGCGGATCGGCAAGCATCGGCAAGGAACTCATTCCGGATGTTACGAGATAATGAAAATTTCGATCAGAAGTTGCAGGAACGATCAGAATATCAACTCGAACCGTGTCCGGTTCCTGTTCATAGCAGAGCATTTTCACCGGACCGATATGCCGTTCCACATGTCCCTGGATTTCTTCGCAATCTTCGGTGAATTCAAACGATGAATCCGGCGCAGAATGGTCCTCGATGTTCAACATTTGCGAACTTCCGGAATGAAAATACCAGTTGCTTGTGATTGACATGACGTGCCCCCCGTAACACCCCATTTAAAAAGTGAATGCGCGTGCAGAATTCCGCGCACGACGTCGACTCTGCATTGACGATACACATTTGCAAGTCGATTCAATTTGGCCTTGGAAAGAGTCGGGATAACCTGGGTATAAGTTTCAATTCTGCGCGTTCAAACAAAATGATCGCGCGTCAGTTTGTTTTTTCGGAAAAACTATTTCTCGGTTTTCTGCGACTTTTCTTTTGCCGCATCGAAAGTGTTTACAATGTATGAACAAAATGAACGAACAAAGTGATTGCCGAAGTTGAATCCCGTTTTCGTCAACACGCGCGACAACACCGATGGGAATTTTGTTCATGACGATAAATTTTTGGCGTGATTCGAAACTCCGAATGAGCGGTCATGATGTCGGTGTAAATGCGGACACATGACACAAAACTATTCCCCATTGTTGACCCGTAAACCATCAATTGCATGAAATGAACGTACCGTTCGCATCTTCTAGGCTTGTTGTCTTCAAAACGGTGTTTTCAATTCAATAATGTCGATGC
The DNA here is from genome assembly GCA_028279265.1 of Hyphomicrobiales bacterium. GTDB lineage: Bacteria > Pseudomonadota > Alphaproteobacteria > Rhizobiales > CAYWUX01 > JANQOC01. The sequence goes on along the minus strand of JANQOC010000385.1, from coordinate 968 downwards.
GCACATCGCATTTCGTAATTCAATTTGATGTCATTGCAACGTTTGCAGCATGTGTTTGCAATTTCAAACGGAACATTTCGCAACTTATTCGTGTTCCACGTTTTACAACCCATCGTAGATGTATAATTTTCGACATGATTACGTTTTACATACACGTGCCTGAACGTTGAATTACAAACTCAACGGTCAGGCATGGTATCGAAAGGAGAAAAAAACAAACTTGAAACTTGTCTGCCGCACAGTGTCGTTCGACGTTTTTTGCGTTATGTGATAATGATGTCAGCAGAACACACTTCAATACCTTTTTAATCAATATGATAGACATATTGTTTTGTAGGGATTATTTCCTTACATCAGTTGTTGGAGGTTCAGTTCAGTAATTTCTTCGACGGGAAATTAATGTGGAGTAATCGCCAACAAAAAGTATCCCCCAAGTGGGTAGCCTAACTTATGGTTCCGACCGATGAGGGTTTGATTGCAACTGAGGGCAAAATAAAGTTGCAATCACGATAAGTCAGGCAAGTGGTTAGTCGGGGTAAAGTTCATTAGTTCTATGTGGAAACATTTTAAGGTAACAACCTAAACTGCCTGAGGTCTTGAAAATGGGCAGTTTGATCATTCGGAGAAAAGAAAATGACGACTAGAAAACCCAAAGCTAAGGCGAGCACCCGCTCTGCCAAAAAGAAAGCACCTGCCAAGCCTCGCGCTCGGACAGCTGCTAAGAAAGTTGTGACAGTCAAGAAGACTGCCGCAGCACGCAAGCCTGCTGCTAAGAAAACAACAGCACGCAAGCCTGCAGCCAAGAAAACCACAGCACGCAAGCCTGCAGCCAAGAAAACCACAGCACGCAAGCCTGCAGCCAAAAAAGCTGTTCGCAAGCCTGCAGCTAAAAAAGCTGTACGTAAGCCTGCAGCTAAAAAAGCTGTCCGCAAGCCTGCAGCTAAAAAAGCTGTTCGCAAGCCTGCAGC
>JANQOC010000189.1 GCA_028279265.1 Hyphomicrobiales bacterium | reverse complement strand
GCAACTTTGAGGAAGAAGAAGTACAACAAGGTGGGAACGAGAATGGCTATGGGAAGCGTTATGTGAGGACGTTTTTCGCCCGCCAGCCAGAATGATGCCATGGCCGCCAGAAATGAAGATACGATAAATCCGAGCCATGAGACCGTTGCGGCAAACACCAGCAATAATCCAAGAAAGAGTGTCGTTCTCAGGACCGCATCCGGCCTGATGTCGTCGGATGGTTTCGCGTTTTGGTCCGGACTGAGAAAGGAACGAATAGCCACAGCCGTGCCAAGTATGATGAGCGCATAGGCAACGAAACGGGGATAATAGGACGGTGAAAGGGCTGCAAAATTGATCCGTTTGGGTTCTGCAACCCCGTAAGGGATGAGTACAAATACAACCAGCGTTCCAAAGCCGGCCATTAATAGCCCTGCCCACAAGTTAATCCTGGACACATTTCCTCCCATCGAACTTTTTCAGTTCCTAGTTATTTTGTTCCAAAAAATGGAAACGTTTAAAATCAAGGTCGCGTGAAAGTACAAATGCATGCCGGGCAATATTTGCGGCGGCCTGGTCACTGGTTGCCCGGCTTACCCGAACGCGATCAACGGCAGCGGGTCCACTTATTTGTTTCAGCTTTTTCTGCAATCCGTCGACAAAGTCGGGTTGCCGCCCGACTTCCCCGGAAATTAGAATTGCATCGGGACTGAACAGCGCGCTGATAACATCGACACCGCTGGCCATGTAAGCGCCGGACTTGCGAAAAGCCCGTCGTGCCTTCGCGTCACCGGATTGAGCCTTGTTGAGGAGATCTCTTAAAAGTGCGCCGTATTCGGCAGATGAATTTTGAGCAAACTCCGCGCCCATATAGAATTGCAGCGCCCCCACGCCCGCACTCGATTTTCCCAGACATCCCGTGCGTCCGCACTCGCATGGCAATGAGGAGTTCCTGCAGGCCACATGCATGAGATCGATGAGATAGTCCTGCTCCTGAAACAGCAATTGCCCGCCGGTCATCCCGGTGCAGCCAATTTTTCCCGCACAGTTAATCAAAAACACGCACTGTTCATCCTGGCGCTGAGCCAGATCGATTTCCGTGCGCAACAGGGATACGGGGCGGGGCTCGAATTTAACCGGCAAATCAAAACCTTTGGATATGAGTTCGGCGATGGGGACATTCCGCCAGCCCAGGGCTTCGGATGTGATAATTCCACCTTCCAATTGCGGCTCAAGAACCGGAAAACCTATAGAGACCCCAATTCCCGCAAGTCTGTTTGATGATTGAATATGTTTGGCAATGAGCGCCTTGCCGTTTTTGACCAGGGAACGAATGACGCGCTTTGGCTGGTTGATGGTGCTGTTTGAAACTTCACTTTGCCCGAGCTTTTCCAGGGCGGCATTATAGAGAGCAATAGACAATCGATTCAGAGACAGGGTGATACCCAGCACATAAGCGCCTTTCGGATTTATGGAAAGCAACGGACTTGGGCGTCCCACCTGCTTTTTACTGGTGCTGATGGTTTCCTCGAGGACGAGGCCGGCATCGATAAGCTCGCGTACAACCCGGGATAATCCAGGCGCAGTCAGACCCGTGGCGGTACAAAGAGAGGCTCTCCCAAGCTCGCCTTGGCGCGCCAGCACCTCCAATACCAGAGACCGGTTCGCACGGCGGATAATAACGCTCGGATTTAAATCATGCCCCATCCGGGAAAATTCCTTGTAGCCGGTAATTAATATTTATTGCAGGCTGTAATTAATCTTGACATTATCAAAATAGTGTGTCAACAGCTAATATGTAAAACGCGTAATCGCACCGTGCACAGGTGCACATTCAGGGAGGAAATCATGAAATGGATTAAGGCTGCGGCAGGATTTTTATGCGCCGCAATGATGGTTGCACTGATACCTTTGTCGGCAACCGCCGAAGACTATCCCAAGCGCCCCGTTACAATCGTCGCGCCCTACGGACCCGGAGGGGCATCTGATCTTTCAGCCCGCATGTTGGCCGGTGCGGCGCCAAAGTACCTGGGACAACCCATTCTTGCGGTCAACAAGACCGGTGCCGCCGGTGTGGTTGGCTCAAACTTTGTTAAAAACTCAGCGCCCGACGGTTATACTCTTTTGTCTGCCCGCGTTGGCAGCCAGATGGGCGTTCCGGCGATGAACAAGACGATCCCTTACAAGTGGGATGAATTTACAATGATCGGACTGATCGAAATCAATCCGTTTGTCCTGGTGGTCAATGCGAACAGCGAGTACAAAACCTTTGCCGATTTCGAGAAGAAGATTAAGGCCGGAGGCGAGTTGACTTATAGCTCCGCCGGTGTGGGAACACTGTTGCACATTGCTGCCGCCGTTATGAGTAATTCCATGGGCGCAGATTTTCAGAAATTGACCCACGTTCCCTTTAAGGGCGGCGGGAAGGCCCGGGCTGCCGTTGTCGCCGGACAGGTGGATTTTTCATTCCAGAACCTGTCGGCCGTTGCCGGGGCAATTGAAGCCAACCAACTCCGCGCCCTTGTCGTCACGACAACGGATCGTCAGCAAATCATCAAAGACGTGCCGACCGCAAAGGAAGTTGGATATCCGGATCTGGAGAAAATTATAGGTTGGTCCGCAGTTTACGGCCCCCCCGGTCTGCCGAAAAATATTGTCGATAAGTGGGTGGACGTTCTGAACAATATGAAAAAAGACAGAGCCTGGAACCGCATGACAAAGGGTCTCGGCAATATCGTGACGATCATGTCGCCGGATGAAACCAAATCCTATGTGGGTGCCCAGTACAAGATATTTGATGACACGCTGAAAAAACTCGGAATGCGCATCGAATAGTTAAACCACAGTCTGGAATCTGACCGGTCAGCAACTGCCTCAAAGGTGGCGATCGGTCAGTTCCACAATGTAAGTTGCATTCCATAAAACGGACAGGTGTTATTCATGAAAGCCGATAGGCCGAATTTTCTATTCATTATGGCCGATCAACTCGCTGCCAACGCCCTTCGGACATATGGAAACAAAACGACGATCACTCCGCATATCGACCGTCTCGCGCGAGAGGGCGTTGTTTTTGAAAACTGTTACTGCAACCTGCCTATGTGCGGTCCGTCAAGGGCATCTCTTCACTCCGGCATGCTGCCTTTTTCGATTGGCATGTACGACAATGCCAGTGAGTTTCATTCGACCATACCGACCTGGGCCCACTATCTTCGCGACATGAACTATCGCGTGGAGATGGCGGGCAAAATGCATTTTGTCGGGGCCGACCAATTACACGGATACGATAAACGCCACACGACGGATATTTATCCCGCTAATTTTGCCTGGACTGTCGACTGGTCCAAGGGGCGAGAATATCGCCCCACGAATTTAACCATGGCACCGATTATTGAATCCGGTCCGTGCATTCGATCCATGCAAATGGATTACGATGATGAAGTCGAGTATGCGAGCCTGCAGGCGCTCTATGATTTGGCGCGGGAAAATGATGACCGCTCGTTCATGCTGACCGTTTCATTCACGAGCCCCCATTCACCGTTCGTCATTGGTCAGGAATACTGGGACCTATACGACCATGACAGTATAGAAAGTCCCGCCGTACCGCCGCTGGCAGAAAGCGAGATGGATCATCTAAGCCGCAATTTGCACTACTGCCAGGCCCGGCACCAATTCACGGTCACGGATAGTCATCGCCGAATAGCCCGACACGGCTACTATGGGATGATTTCCTATATTGACGAAAAAATCGGCCGGCTCCTTTCAGTGCTCGAGAAAACCGGACTCGCCGACAATACCATTGTCATCCTTACAGCGGATCACGGAGAAATGATGGGCGAGCGGGGAATGTGGTTCAAGCAGCATTTCTTTGAGTGGGCGGCCAAAGTCCCGCTGATCGTACACGCACCGGGACGCTGGAAAGATTCCCGCGTTCGCCAGAATGTTTCACTCATTGATTTACTGCCAACACTGCTGGATACCGCCAACACATCACCATTTGATGATTGGGCTGCCCCCATTCACGGACATTCTCTGGTGGAAGCCCTTGAGGGAAATTCGAGCAGCCTGGCCGACAT
>JANQOC010000364.1 GCA_028279265.1 Hyphomicrobiales bacterium | reverse complement strand
CCGGCATTAACGGCAACCCGTCGCTGCAGGAACTAACCGTCACGGCTCCTTTCATGGTCTGGCAATGGGCGGGGCTGAGAAGCCGCGCTTGACAAGAGAATTTCCCGGCGGTTCACCTGCGGAAAAATTATCCCGAATTTGCGCGACAGCACTTGTCCGTTTCGCCAGTTTTTCTATAGTGCGCCTCACTATCAGCGCCCGCAATGTTTCAGCGCCGACGACAGGCACCCCTATTAGCAGGATTAAGTCTCATGTCAGATATCAAAAAAGTTGTTCTCGCCTATTCCGGTGGACTGGATACGTCGATCATCCTGAAGTGGTTGCAGGAAACCTATCGTTGCGAAGTCGTGACCTTCACCGCCGATCTCGGGCAGGGAGACGAGCTTGAGCCGGCGCGCAAGAAAGCCGAGATGCTAGGGATCAAGGAAATTTATATCGAGGATCTGCGCGAAACCTTTGTCAAAGATTTCGTGTTTCCGATGTTTCGGGCAAACACGGTGTATGAAGGGATTTATCTGCTGGGAACATCGATCGCCCGGCCGCTGATTTCCCAGCGGCTTGTCGAGATCGCACGTGAAACCGGTGCCGATGCGATTTCCCATGGCGCCACGGGCAAAGGTAACGACCAGGTCCGCTTCGAGCTTTCGGCATACGCGCTCGATCCGAACATCAAAGTTATCGCCCCATGGCGGGATTGGGAGTTCAAGAGCCGCACGGATCTTCTGGACTTTGCGGAGAAGCACCAGATCCAGATCCCCAAGGACAAGCGCGGCGAAGCGCCTTTCTCGGTTGATGCCAATCTTCTGCATTCCTCGTCCGAAGGCAAAGTGCTTGAAGACCCGGCACAGGAGCCGCCGGACTATGTTTACCAGCGCACGGTTGCGCCGGAAGAGGCTCCGGATAAGCCAACCATCGTCACCATTGGTTTCAAGGCCGGTGATGCCGTTTCCATTGACGGCCAGGACCTCTCACCGGCAAATCTGCTGACCCGGCTCAATACGCTTGGTCATGACAATGGAATTGGACGAATTGACCTCGTTGAAAACAGGTTCGTGGGAATGAAGTCCCGCGGCGTTTATGAAACACCGGGCGGGACCATTCTACTCGAAGCTCACAGAGCCATGGAATCCCTGACCCTCGATCGCGGTGCCGCCCATCTCAAGGACGAGCTGATGCCGCGCTATGCCGAACTCATCTACAATGGTTTCTGGTTTTCCCCGGAACGGGAGATGTTGCAGGCACTGATCGACAAATCCCAGGAGCATGTGGAAGGCGAGGTTCGCCTCAAACTGTATAAGGGAAATGTCATTACCATTGGACGGTCAAGCCCGAAATCCCTTTACGACGAGGATATTGTGACGTTCGAGAATGATGAAGGCGCATACGATCAGAAGGATGCGGAAGGCTTCATCAAACTCAACGCCCTGCGCCTAAAACTGCACGCGGCGCGAAAAAACCGGACCTGAATCGGTATTCCGCTTTCCAGCTGATTAAACTTTCCCGCTAATTGCACTTGGACGGCAATCGGTGCACACTGGGAACTCCATGAAAAAACTTGCTCTCATTGCGGTCATTTGCCTGAACTTGTTTCCAAAATCCGTCGCCGCCCAGCAGCTCGATCCGAACCTGCAAAAAGCGTTCAGCAATGCCTCCCTGGAACTCATCGAATGTTCGGCATTCTTTGCCATCATATCGGAGAGCACCATTGCCGGGCGCGAGACAAATGCCGAAGCCGTCAATCTGAGCCAGGCCTATCGGAATTTCAGCACCAAAGCCGGTGTCTATGCCGTTGAATGGCTGAAGCGGGCCGCTCCGGACTGGAAACAGATTTATGGCCGCCGCCTGACCCGTGCCTTTGATGTCATGGAAAAAGATATCGCGGCCGACAGCCTTGCCCTGTTCCGGAAATACGCCGGACCCTGCCAGGATGCGGTCAGTCGGCCTGCGGATCGATTGAAGGAATGGCTGCGGATCGAAATCGAACAGACGCCGGAATAAGCAACGACGGCTGGAAGAGCCGCCGCTGCCGATCAGGTGTAAGTGAGGTAGACATGAAAAATTTTCCTCACAAGCTCTTTTCAGATGATTCGAAAGGCGAGAGCATGGTCAGAGTGTGGCGGCCTGCCGCCACAATCGTTAAGCTGCCGGAAATCCGTACCAGGTAAGTCCAGCTAAGTCGGAAGACTGGCTTAAGCATTGACCCCATGGCTGACAATTGCCGCACTTACACTATCGTTTCGGATCGTTCCACGGGCTGATATAATAGCGGGAACAGGATCCCGTTTTTGGAGCGCCGATAATGACGATACCCAGGAACCGAATTTGTTTGATGTTCGAAAAGGAAGCCGAGGCAGCGGCGCATTTTTACGCGCAATCCTTCCCTGACAGCTCGGTCGGCACTATTCAGCGCGCGCCCGGCGACAATCCTTCGGGCAAAGCCGGTGATGTGCTGACTGTCGAATTCACGGTCTTCGGCATACCCTGCCTTGGCGTGAATGGCGGTGCCCACTTCAAACAGAGTGAGGCCTTTTCATTCCAGATCGCAACCGAGAACCAGCAGGAAACAGACACTTACTGGAATGCGATCGTGAGCAATGGCGGCGAAGAAAGCATGTGCGGGTGGTGCAAAGACAAATGGGGCATCTCCTGGCAAATCATACCGCGTACCTTAACGGAAGCACTGGCGAGGGGCGGAGACGAGGCGAAGCGGGTTTTCGAAGCCATGATGCAAATGAAAAAAATCGACGTGGACGCCATCGACGCAGCGCGTCGAGGATAGTATTCCAATATTCCGAAACTGATACGTCGCGTTCAGGGCCCGAACAGGTGGCTGTCATCTGCCCGATCTGTCTGGCTGATCAAAAAATCCCGATCCCACGTGCAAAAAATTTCGGTCCACTCTCTCCGACGTCGGATTAATTAAATTCGACAAGGTTCATGGTGAGATTGATTTTCCGCTCTTGAAGAATTTCTCAATTCACGGCATTACTCGAACTCCCAACTTCTTCCCGCACCCGGGACAGGCGCTCACAGGCATGACGATCAGCAGGCGGAAATTCTTGAAACTCTTTGGCCTTGGAACCCTCGGAACTCTGTTCACATCGGGAATCTGGTTCAGCCGGGCCCACGGGGATAATATTTATTATTCCGGTCCACCCTCGGATCATTTCGACGGTCGCACATTTTTCAATCCCCAGGGCGTTCAACCCCGCAGTTTCCGGCAATTCATGAAATGGAAGCTCCTGGAACGCCCAAATAAATGGCCGGAAACCTATGCCAGCGCTTTTCACGGCAGCAAACCCGCGCCACGGGTGAACGGCACATCGGTCACAGTGACCATGATCGGTCACGCAACCCTGCTGATCCAGGTCAACGGCCTGAATATCATTACCGATCCGGTGTTTTCGGAACGTGCCAGCCCCTTCCAGTTTATTGGCCCGACGCGCGTCAATCCTCCCGGGGTTGATTTTTCGGATTTACCGAAAATCGATGCCGTGCTGTTGACCCACAATCACTATGACCATCTTGATGTCGTGACGCTGGAGCGGCTTTATCGCCGGGACAATCCGGTCATCGTCACGCCGCTTGGCAACGATACCATTATTAACAACGCCTTTGCCGGCGCCAATATTCGCACCGGCGACTGGCAGGACCGGATAGATATCTCAGGGGATACGAGGATTCATTTCGAACCCTGCCACCACTGGTCGGCCCGGGGTACCCGCGACAGGCGTATGGCCTTATGGGCGGCCTTCGTCATAGAAACGCCGACGAATAAAATCTTTCATATCGGCGATACGGGATTTCACGGGGGCAAGCCGTACATTGATGCGGCTGAGAAACATGGCGGCTTCGACCTGGCCATTATCCCCGTCGGCGCTTATGAACCGCGCTGGTTCATGAAGGGGCAGCATCAAAATCCGTCGGAAGCCGTGGAAGGATTCCGGCTCTGCCAAACGCGCTACGCCATTGGTCATCACTGGGGTACGTTTCAGCTGACCAATGAGCCTATCGAGGAACCCATTGAGCTCCTGGACCAGGCACTGAAACAAAGCGGAGTTGAACCGGATCGCTTTCAGCCGCTGGCTCCGGGACAGGTCTGGCAACGTGATCTGTCCTGAGCCTGAAGCACCGGCCGGGTTATTCAATAATAATTGACAAAGATTCACGTTCCATGGCCATGAACAGGCTATCCAGCTGCATGGGAGTCATGCGCAGTTCATCCGCAGTTACCGATTTGAACTTGGCAAGGACATCCTTGTTGATGGCGGTTATGAGCCGGTGAACGATTTCCGGACGTTTTCTTCGCATTTGCGCAAACCGGTCTATGGCTTGATCGAGAATCTGGTTTCCCCGGACATCTTCGCTGATATCGCTGGCAGAGAGTGACCGCCCTTTCTCGCTGGCGATCTCAAAATAGACGGCATTCAAATCGTCCAACAGGCCGCTACCTGCTGTATCGCGCAGGATCTCGGCGAGTTGCTGGCAAACAATCAACCGCCATTTCAACCCGCCCAGTTTCGTTTGCTTCCCATACAATTCACCAAACAGCTCATTGGTGCGGGCATGCAGATAAAAGATCAGCAGATTTTCATCTGTAAAGTTCTTGACGCCTCCGCCGGGCGCCGATTGCATGCAGAAATTGTACGTGTCTTCGTAATGGTGCCTCAGATCACCGGTCGGATCCGAAAGCTCGCCTTCGATCCGCAGCAGCTCTTCCTCCGAGAGTTTGCCGCCATTCTGCGCCGCCGCCTGTTTGAGCCGGGTGAAAATGGTTTTCATCAGTGTGCGTCCCATGGAAGCGCAGTGATGCGGACCTGTAAGTTTCTGCTCTTTGTTGAAGCTGACCATGATAAACAACACTCAAATAATTGCTTGGAAAAGTATCTAATATCGAGAAATCATGACTTTACTTAATTAAGAAAAACTTAGGATCGGGACGCAATTTTTACCCGCAAACAGCATTGCTTCGCTGTCATTAATCGGAATCGATTACGAGCCCCTGGCCTTTTCCGCAAATTCCTTAAATTGCGTCATGAACGCCAGGGATTGTTTTCTGAACAGTCCCGGCAAAAAGAAGAGCATCAGCTTCACGATCCATTTCGAACTTCTGCATTCCGAACTCAGCACCCACTTTGTTTTTTGCGCGCCGATTTCGGAAAAACTGTTTTCGATGGCGTTAAAGACGCCACCGCCTTCATAGGTGGCGGAAAATGTGTGGGGATAGTCATGGGCCGTGATGGTTTCGATCATCTCGACCTCCCGTGCTCCCATCTTGTGAACCTGTCTTGATTGCGCGCCGACTTCGCGCGCATCATTGCCCTTAATGGATTCAAAACTCACCAGGCTTGGCTGCCATTTCGTCAGATTCTCAGGGTCAAGAAACAATTCGACGACATGCTCTCGCGGCACGTCGATCTCAAGTTCGAGCTGGTAGCGCATGGGATAGCTTTCAGGTACTCACTAAACTTCTGAATGAGAATGATAGCTCCGAAGTCGGACTTCCTTGTGACCTATGTAAATCATGCCTCCATTTGCTAAGATGTTTAGGGAGGCCGATAGATGGCCAACCATCGGATTTGGATCACGACCCCATGCGTAAATCTCCTCTCCAGAACCGGGTCACGCCCCATGGCGAAATCATCGCCACCCCCCATCGCGGAGCCTGGATGGGCAACCGGGGCGGACGGTTGCATGATGACAGCAAGCAACTCACAGCTAGAAGATGGGCCAGCAAGCACTGGATCTGCTGCCTGTTATCGTTCAGAGGCCGGCAACGGCAGATCATGGCCCCGAACCGGTATACCGAACTGTTTTTTCTCGACGAGGCAACGGGCTTCGCCGCCGGTCACCGCCCGTGCGCCGAGTGCCGACGGTCAGACTTTAACAGGTTTATCCAGCTGTGGGCCGGAATTCGCGGCCTGGATTGCCGCGCCTATGTGCGGGACATCGACGACCAACTTCATCTTGAACGCCTGTCCGGGAGAAAAAACAAGCGCACGCACGAAACCTCGGTTCAGGGACTCCCCGATGGCTGTTTCATCCGTTTTGAAAACCAACCCATGCTAATCAGAGGCGACGCGGTCCTTGCCTGGACCCCTGGCGGTTACGCCGACCCCCTATCAAAGCGTTCCCTGGACCAGGTGGAAGTGCTCACGCCACCCAGCCTCGTGCAAATTTTGCAGGCGGGGTACGACATCCAGATTGATGCCTCGGCTGATCTTTAGGAAACAGGAACGGGAGGCATCAGCTCAGAACTTTGTCTAGCTGATTCCTTGTTTGACGGATTCCAGCAATCCATCGGCGCCACGCGCCAGCAGGCTTGTGTCTGTCCCGCAAGCCACGAATGTGAAGCCTGCGTTTAGCAGTTCGGTCGCCTTGTCGCCATTGCCGACCAATGTCCCGCATGGCTTTCCGGCGTTTTCCGCGTCTTCCACGCCCTTCATGATCGCCGTCCACAAATCGTCATTGTTCAGCTGACCGATGATATCCATGTCGGCCGAGAGATCAGCGGGCCCGAAAAAGATTCCGTCAACGCCATCGACGGCGGCAATTTCCGCAACCTGCGCAAGCGACGACTGCGTTTCAATCTGCACAATGAGACAGAACTCCTCTTCAAACCGCTCAATGTAATCAGTTATGCGGGTAAATTTGTTACCCCTCTGATTGAGGGAAACGCCACGAATACCACGGGGCGGATAGCGCGTCGCCGCCACGGCGGCGGCGGCCTCTTCCGGCGTCTGCACCATGGGAACCAGCATGTTCATGGTCCCCATATCCAAAAGCGGCTTGATCAATACAGGATCGTTCCAGGTTGGCCGCACGATCGCTGTCGTTTCACCGGTTTCGTAAGCCTGAAGCTGGGAGAGAACCGTGCGCAGGTCACTGGGAGAATGCTCCATGTCAAGAAGCGCCCAGTCAAATCCAGCAGGTGAAAGAATTTCCGCAGCGATATTGCTGCACATGGCATTCCAGATGCCAATCTGCTTGTCGCGCGCTTTGATTGCGGCTTTGAAACGATTTACCGGCAGCTTCATCGATGACGTCCTCTTTCACCAGAAATTTCAACAACAGATTAATTTTTTCTCACTTATGGCAAATCATCCCCCGTCAGACAATGGTCACCGTGAAACAAATTGACGCTTGCTTGGGTGAAATGGCGTTTCACAGTTGAGACGACCCGGATCTCCTGTTAGGAGTGAAACTCGCGGTGACAATCCTGGACTATTTCCGGGATCCCGGGTTCACGGGCATTAAATCCAAATTGAACGAAAAGAAATACGACCAAAAAAATGGTCATCAAGGAGTGAGCAATATGATCAGGGCGGCGATGTACGGTCTCGGCAACTGGGGACAGACACTCATAAGATCCGTGCAAACCAGTAGCGATAAAATCAGGTTCACCCACGGCATCAGCCGCAATCCCGACAGGCTCACGGACTTCTCACGTCAGATGAGCGTTTCGATTACAAATTCATTTGCGGATGTGCTGGCGGAGAAGGATATTGACGCTGTCGTCCTCGCCACGCCCCATTCCCAGCACGCGGAACAGATCAAGCAGGCCGCCGAAGCCGGTAAACATGTCTTTGTCGAGAAGCCCATGGCCTTGACCGCCGCCTCGGCAAAAGACGCCGCCGATTACTGTCGGGAAAAAAATGTCACCCTCGCCGTCGGCTTCAACCGGCGCACCGCACCGGCTTTTATCGGTCTGCAGCAGGCCATTGCAAGCGGTCGTATCGGCGAAATTCTTCATGTCGAAGGTCAGCATTCCGGACCTACGGGTTATCGATTGAAAGAAGGCAACTGGCGCGGCACGCGTGCGGAAGCGCCAGGCGGCGGCATGACGGCCCGGGGTATCCACGTCCTGGATGGTATGATTGCACTTCTCGGCAGGGTTCAATCCGTCCATGCCATGAGTGAAAGAAAGATTTTGGAAGAAGCCGAAGTCGATGATACGACCGCGTTGCTTATGCGGTTTGAAAATGGCGTAACGGGTTATCTCGGTTCGGTTTTTGCGACCGCCGATCTCTATCGTCTGCAGCTGTTTGGAAGCAATGGATGGGCCGAAATGAGAGGCCCTTATCAACTAACGATTTCCGACCTGCAAAGCAAAATCGATACGACCACCTATCCCGCGGACAGCATCGAAAAAGCTATTCTGGAAAGATTCGCCGATGCCATTAAGGGCGAGGCGGCTTATCCCGTAGACCCTTACGATGCGGTCAACGGTATCGCTGTCGTCGAAGCCGTGGTGAAATCCGCTGAAACCGGTGAGACGGTGAAAATCGGTTAGATTAATTGGCTTTCTTGAGCTTTTGATCAAATCCCAGATCCCGCGAAATGGCGTTCGCGCACTGGACGACCTGCGGCGCAAGTTTGTTCAGTCGTACTCTGTCCAGTCGTAATTGCGGTCCCCTGAGATCAACGGCGGCGGCAACGGCTCCCGTTCGATCGAAAATCGGGGCGGCGACCGCGGCGCCGCCAGAATGGGTTTCCCCCTGGCTAATGGCATACCCTTGTCGCCGGATCTTGGCCAGTTGCCGGCGCAGGGACTGGGCACTGGAAACGGTGTTTTTGGTCACCTGTTTCAACTTCGTGACCTTGATAACTTCATCGACTTCTTCACTGTCCAGAAAAGCCAGAATGCACTTACCGGAAGCCCCGGCATAAATGGGTACCGCGCTGCCAATTCTCGGTGCCATGCACAACTCGTACTCGGCACTGATGGCTTCGGCAATAAACCGTTCAAATCCGCGCTGGATCATCAGGCAAACCGCCTCGCCCGTCGAGCGCACCAGTTTTTCCATGTGCGGTTTGGAAATACGCCGGAAATCTGTATTCAGGGGATTGATGAGACGGCTAACGGCGGGTCCGAGAATGTAACGCCTTGTGTTCTGTTCCTGGCGAATGAGACCTTGGTTCTCCAGGGTCGCGATGAGGCGCAGCGTTGTGGCTTTATCAAGGCCGACACTGCGGCTGATTTCCGATAATCCGAGAGAGTCGGAACTGTCCGCCACGGACATTAAAACTGATATGGCCCGCTCCACGGACCGGACGGTTTTCATAGTGATCTCCAAAAGTTCGTCGATTTGGATCGTTCAGGTATATAATATTTTTCTCAATAATCAAAATTCAGGGGCTAATTATTGTTTCATATAGTGGTACAAGGTTTCATAATCATTCGCAATTAATTCTGCTCCAATTGCGGAAACTGATTAATCTTAATTCTTGGAATCAAGAAAAACACAGACATGGCACGGAAAATATCGATAATCGGGGCCGGTACAATGGGCCGGGGCATCGCTCAGGTCGCTGCCCAATCCGGCTTTCAGGTGCAGATTTGGGACGAACAGCCACCGGTCCAGCAGGCGGCCCGGGAGTCAATTGACAAAAATTTGAACCGGGAGGTGGAAAAACAGCGCCTGGATGCGGATCAGCTCCAGCCTGTTCTCGGCCGGTTGAGCTTTGTCGAAGATTTGGAACAGCTGAAGCAGGCGGACATTATCATTGAAGCTGTCCGGGAAGATGTCGAGACCAAGCTCGGGCTTTTCAGAAAACTCGAAGCCGGACTTGGGGAAAACGTGATCCTGGCAACAAACACCTCGTCACTTTCGGTCACCGAACTCTCTCAGGCGCTCGCACGTCCCCAGCGTTTCGCCGGCCTGCACTTTTTCAATCCCGTTCCACGTATGAAACTGGTGGAGATCGTATCCGGTCTCGATACCAGCGCCGAAGTCCTCGACCTGCTCGAAAGCTTTTCAAGGCAGATCGGCAAGGTTCCCATCAGGGTAAAGGATTCTCCCGGTTTCCTGGTTAATCACGCGGGTCGCGGATACGGACCGGAGGCCCTTAGAATTCTTGCGGATCACATCTCCCAGCCCTGGGATATCGACAGGATCATGAAGGATCTGCCGGGATTTAAAATGGGGCCTTTTGAATTGATGGATCTCGTCGGCCTCGATGTTGCGCACCCGGTCATGGAGCAGATTTACAACCAGTTTTACCAGGATCCCCTGTACGGCCCCAATGTGCTGGCGCAAACGCAGATGATGTCCGGCCGCCTGGGCCGAAAAACCGGCAAGGGCTGGTACACTTACGACAAGGGAAGGGCCGTCATCCCTTCCGAGAAATCTTTTGCCGAAGCTTCGCCCCGTGTCTGGATCAGTCCGCAGGAACCCGAACTTTCCCAAAACTTGCGGGCGTGCCTGACACCTTTGGGTACCGAATTCGATGA
>JANQOC010000336.1 GCA_028279265.1 Hyphomicrobiales bacterium | reverse complement strand
GCAGGGTAGTTTTGTCGGCATGAAAAGTTTTGGCGCCTCCGCTCCGGCCGGGGCACTTTTCGAGCATTTCGGCATCACCGTGACAGAGATTGTCAACTGTGCCCGCAAAACCCTGGAACGGTGATCGGAACGAAAGGCATGATGTTGAATGGGTACCGTGGGCAGCGTCGTCCTCGCCTCTTCTGATCGGGCATGGCAGCGATGTCGAGATGGGGGCGTCAGATGCCGGCAATTTTGAGAGTAGATCAATTCAGATCAGCATTTCTATTCGATACAATTAGCAGGGCTGAGTAAGCAGGTGTTTAAACGCTTATGGACTTGAGTAAACTGAAATCAATTGAAACGGCCGATGTCGCGGGAAAACGGGTCCTCGTTAGGGCGGACCTGAATGTCCCCATGCGCGATGGCAAGGTCAGCGATGACACGCGTCTTGTACGCCTTCTGCCGTCCATAGAGAATTTGACTACAAGAGGTGCCGTTGTGCTTCTGGTGTCCCACTTTGGACGTCCCAAAGGTAAGATTATGCCGGAATACTCGCTGCAGCCCGTAGCGGCACATCTCGACAAACTCGTAACCGGAACGGATGTGGCGTTTTTCGAAACCTGGGATATCGGCGAACTCCAAAAGCAGTTGGCCGATCGCCCGGAGGGCTCAGTCGTGGTTCTGGAGAACCTGCGATTTGACCCCGGCGAGGAAGCTAACGCACCGGCCTTTGTCGAGAAAATCAGTTCCGTTGCCGACATTTTTGTAAATGATGCGTTTTCCGCCTCGCACCGGGCCCATGCATCCATTGCCGGTATACCGGGCCATCTGCCTGCCTATGCCGGGCCATTGCTCATGGCGGAAATCAACGCTTTGCAAAGTGCCCTGGGTCAGCCGAAACGCCCTGTAGCGGCGTTGGTTGGCGGCGCCAAAGTTTCCACAAAAATACCCGTTCTCACCCATCTGATGGAGAAGGTGGATGTGCTGATTATCGGCGGTGGCATGGCCAACACCTTCCTGTTTGCCCAGGGCTACGAGGTGGGAACGTCCCTTTGCGAAAAGGAATTCAAGGATACAGCCCGGGATATTCTGGCCCGGGCCGACGAACTGAAGACCCGTATTGTGCTGCCGTCAGACGTCGTGGTTGCCGAGGCTTTCGCCGAAGGCAGTCCGAACACGGTCTGTGATCGTGCCCATGTGCCGGAGGACAGGATGATCCTGGATGTCGGTCCCCAGTCCGTCACCGCGCTCACGGATCTGCTTTCTGAGTGTGAAACCATTCTGTGGAACGGGCCGTTGGGCGCTTTTGAGATCGCTCCTTTTGGAGAAGGGACGTTTCAATTTGCCAGGGAAGTCGCCAGGCAGACCGGGGAGCGGGGACTTGTGTCCGTTGCCGGCGGCGGCGATACGGTTGCGGCCCTGAACGCGGCCGGTGTCACCGACCAGTTCAGCTATGTCTCTACCGCAGGCGGGGCGTTTCTCGAATGGCTTGAGGGGCGGGATCTTCCCGGAATTGTCGCCCTGACCCGGAACTGACGAAACTTGTGTGAAACCAGAGGTTCATCCAATGTCCCGAGAAATCATCATTTCCCCTTCCATCCTGTCGGCGGATTTTGCGCGACTGGGTAACGAAATCCAGGCGATCGACCAGGCTGGATGTGACTGGGTACATGTGGATGTCATGGACGGTCATTTTGTTCCCAATATCACTATCGGCCCGGATATCGTCCGGGCAATCCGACCGTACACGAACAAGGTTCTGGATGTTCATTTAATGATCGCCCCGGCTGATCCCTATCTCCAGGCCTTTGCGGATGCGGGGTCGGATATTATTACCGTGCACGCAGAAGCCGGCCCGCATCTTGACCGCAGCCTTCAGGCCATCCGCGCCCTCGGCAAGAAAGCAGGGGTATCGCTCAATCCGTCAACCCCTGAGTCTGTTCTCTCCTATGTCCTGGATAAGCTTGATCTCATCCTTGTCATGACCGTCAATCCGGGATTTGGCGGTCAGGCCTTTATCCCCGAAATGTGCAATAAGATCCGTCGTATTAAGGACATGATCGGTGAACGCGACATTGATATCGAGGTCGATGGCGGCGTTAAACCTGAGACGGCCGGTCTCGTCAGCGCTGCCGGCGCCAATGTGCTCGTCGCCGGATCGGCGGTTTTCAGGGACGGGAAATACGAAGAAAATATCAGCGCCATTCGAGAATCCGCCGAAAAAGCTGTCAACGGTTAGGGAACGAAACCCGGTTGCGTTTGAATTCGGGACCATTTCCCCGTGTTCGTGTTATCGGCGAAATTTGGAAACACAATTTTAATATTCATTTGCTGTCGGGCTCGCAAGATTAGCTGGATTAGGGTACATTGATCCCAACGCAGAGGCTCGCAAGTACGTGTAGATTGGACGGATGAAACTGCAACAGCAACGAAAGTTGAATGTCATAGTTAGGCGATGGGCATTCCTCGTCGTTTTTGCCGTGTCTATGATCCCGTTGCAGGCGGTGGCCGGGCCGGAATGCAAAGCAACCGACGGTCTTGAAGTGCTGCCCTATGAGCTTTCCGATAGCGAGGGTTTACGTTTTCAGATCAGCAAGCGCCTGGGAAAATCCAGGGGACAGACGCGGCGCGGTCAGGATGTGCTCGTGGATCCGGAACGGGGCAATTGCCTGTCCTGTCACCAGGTCAGCATGCTCGAAAAACTGGCGGATTCGGAAAACCCGGATGCCAAGCTCAGATTCGGATATCAGGGGACAGTAGGTGGCACACTCGATGGGGTGGGCAACAAGTACTCGATCGGCGAGCTCAGATTGATCTTGGTTGATCCCAAACAGGCGTTCCCGGACCGGGATATCGCCATGCCTTCCTATCACAACAAGGACAATCTGGTCGACGTGACGCCGACATGTCAGGGGCGGCCCCTGCTTTCCGGCCGGGATATCGAGGACATCGTGGCTTATCTGTCGGGGCTTAAAGAGGAAATCAAGAAGCCATGAGCTTAACGGAAAAACATCGGCCAAGTTTCGCCTCCCAGATCCCGTCGAGACTGGGGAGTTGCTTGTCCTGGCTTTTTGTCGCCATGCTTATTCTAATGCCGGCAGAGCTCATGGCACAGGACAAGACAAATCCAAAAACCGAAGCAGTTAAACCCGCGGACGACAAACATCCCCTCGCGGAACTGTTTTCCGGCTACAAATATCTTTCGGAAGATGTGCGGGCGATACAGGATTCGGATATCGCCAATCCCGGTATGGCCTGGTACACGCTTGGGGAACAGCTGTGGAACAAGCCGGGCGGAACCCAGAAAAAGGCCTGCGCCGACTGTCATAACGAAGCCAAGGCATCTATGCGCGGTGTTGCCGCCCGTTATCCCGTCTATGACCGGTTGGGCAAAAAAATGGTAAACATGGAACAGCGCATCAATCAGTGCCGGGAGAAATTCATGAAAGCGGAACCCCTGGCGGCGGAATCCGATGAGCTGGTCGGGCTGTCCATATATGTCCGGGGAAAATCCCGGGGAATTCCGGTGAAGCCACGCATTGAGGGACCCGCGCGTGAGTCTTTCGACAAAGGTGCGGCTTACTTTAATCAGCGCCGCGGCCAGATGAATCTGTCCTGCGCCAACTGCCACGATCAGAGTTTCGGAAAAAAGGTGCGGGCGACGGTGCTTAGCCAGGGTCAGTCAAACGGATTCCCGGTCTACAGTCTCGAGCAGGAAAAACCGGTGATATTACATCGCCGATTTATTATGTGTAACAATCTGGTGCGGGCGAATCCCCGTCCCATTGGCGACGAGACCTATGTAAACCTGGAGTTATATCTGGCTTGGCGCGGCGAGGGTCTGCAGATCGAGACACCGGCAGTCCGTTACTAGACGGAACCGGATTTCTGTTTTAGCTGCCAAGAATCGAGAATAGAGTTATCGCAAATGTGATCGTCTTTTAATTGATCCGGATCAGGAATTCGGCCATTTGATACGCATACGGAATTTTTGACTCTCCGAACTCTGCTGTTTTCCGCATTAACGAAAGAAACGAGCCCGAAGGACAAACGGTTTATGGCTGCAGACATCACTTACATCGGTGCCGTTCTCGCGGGCCTGCTCAGTTTTCTATCGCCCTGCGTATTGCCCCTTGTGCCCCCTTATCTTTGTTATCTCGGCGGCACGACCCTGGACCAGTTAACCGAACAGGAAGCCGTGGATTCGGAAATTTACCGGCGGGTGGTGCTCACCTCTCTCCTGTTTATCGGCGGTTTTACGACTGTATTCGTCAGTCTCGGAGCGACCGCTTCCAGCATCGGTCAGCTCATAGGCGGCAATCTCGATATGCTCGCCAAGATCGCGGGTGTGATCATCATTATTATGGGGCTTCACTTTATCGGGCTGTTCAAGATTCCGCTGCTTTACCGGGAAGCCCGCTATCATGCGGACACGCGGTCCGGGGGATATATCGGTGCCTATATTGTCGGTCTGGCATTCGCCTTTGGCTGGACACCGTGCATAGGTCCAGTTCTCGGTGCCATACTGGCCGTCGCCGCTGTCCAGGATACCGTGTCCACGGGTGCGTTTCTCCTGTTCCTCTATTCCTTGGGCCTCGGCATCCCGTTTCTGGCAGCAGCGCTGGGTATCCGGCCGTTCATGAATTTCATGAAGCGGTTTCGACAGCATATGGGAACAGTTGAGAAAGCAATGGGTGGGTTCCTGGTGTTCACCGGCGTTCTGTTCCTTGGTGGCTGGATGACCCTCATCGCTAACTGGCTGCTTGAAACCTTTCCCGCCTTCGCTAATATTGGCTAAAATTCATCTGGTACTTTTCTTTTGGGGAACCTCATGCAATCGCAGCCATCGGGATGGCCTATTGTCCTGACGATCGCGGGATCGGACTCATCGGGCGGGGCCGGCATTCAAGCCGACCTTAAGACGTTTTCAGCACTCAATACCTACGGCGCTTCGGTTATTGCGGCCCTGACGGCTCAGAATACCCAGGGTGTGCAGGGTGTCCACGTCGTACCGGCGGACTTTATTGAAGCGCAAATCGCATCGGTCTTTGACGATCTGGATATTCGTGCCGTGAAAATCGGTATGGTCGGCGCCTCACCCGCCATTGAAGCCGTACACGCGGGCTTGAGTAGGTATGAAAAAGTGCCCGTCGTCGTCGATCCGGTGATGGTCGCCACCAGTGGCGATCCCCTGCTTGATCCGGGGTCCGAGAAAACCCTTTGCGAAACACTCTTTCCCCTGGCAGACCTGATCACCCCCAATTTACAGGAAGCGGCCCACCTCCTGGGCAAGGGTATGGCCGGAGACGAACAAGAGATGCGGGACCAGGCCAGGGAACTGATGAAGTTCGGTCCAAAATCTGTTCTCGTAAAAGGCGGCCATCAGATCGGCACGGAAGCCGTGGATATCTATTTCGATGGCCAGGAGTTTCACAGGCTTTCCGGCCCGCGCATTGACACGAAAAACACTCACGGAACCGGATGTACTCTTTCTTCGGCGATTGCCGCAGGCCTGGCGCTGGGACTTGACCAGATGGCCGCGCTTGCACAAGCCAAAAACTACCTCTCCCAGGCGCTGGCACAGGCGGACAATCTTAAGGTGGGACAGGGCAGCGGGCCCGTTCACCATTTTGCCGGGCGTTCAGGTTGATCCCGTCCAACCATGCCTGCATTCCGTCTTCTTTCTGTCGCGACGCGTCATCTCTTTGTCTTTATGTCGGGATAGTCTGGGAACCCGGCTATTCTCGAGGCAATTCTCAGGCATGGTCTGTTAATACTGAGTAGGCGTGACCGACAGTCATTGGAAATTTCAGGGGATGGTTCGCCATATACATTATGCGGCTCATTTTAACAGGTAATTTCA